>CAWCWQ010000153.1:0-29054 GCA_963799145.1 uncultured Acidobacteriaceae bacterium
GCTGGACAACCTGAGCGCGCACAAGGTGGCCGGAATACGGGAGCGGGTCGAAGCTTGCGGCGCGCGACTGCTCTATCTTCCGCCTTACTCGCCGGACCTGAACCCGATTGAACAGGCTTGGTCGAAATTCAAACAGTTCCCGCGCGCCGCCAAGGCCCGCACCGCCGAGGCGCTGGACAAAGCGATCACCGAAGCACTGCAAACCATCACTGCCGACAACGCTGCCGCCTGGTTCCATCACTGCGGATACCTGTCTACAGCAACTGTAAAATCGCTCTAGATTCGCGATCTCCACGATATGCGTGAGCCGCCTGCGAGCAGCTCAAACGCGAGCAGTCACTCGTCCCCCGGCGCAAGCTCGAAGTTGCGGCCGAAGACGCTGGAGTTGTCGATATAGCGGAAGAAGACAGGCCGCAACGCGTACAGGCTGCACTGACCGATGGCCGCCCTGAAGAGAACGCCCAGTTGGAATCGTTCGCAATATGCCTCGATCAAAGGGCGGCGGCTCTCCGGATCGTCAACCACGGCGACGGGACCGCGCAATTGCACTCCGCGAATTTCCTTCCAGTTATAGGTGTGCCTGTAGATGGCGGCTGCCGCCATCGGAGTTCGCTTCAAGTTCCGGCTGTGCAAGCTGGCCTGGGATGAAAGCCAGTAGAGAGTCAGGTCGCCGCCGGAAATGTAGTACAGCGGCGCCACGCAGGCCTGGCCCTGTTCATCGGTAGTGGCCAGCGCCAGAGTGCTCTCTTCGCGCAGCAAGGATGCGATCGTTTCTAACTGCTTCATCCTGTCGCTCATGTCTTGCGCTCTACTTGACCTTCTTCTTCGCCGGCTTGGCGGCCTTGGGTTTGTCACCCTCCAGGTGGCCCACGGGAATCGGTCCCAGGTCAGGGCCGGCGCGCCTGACGATGGTATCGAGCATCACGTAGCCGATAGTGCGCAACGAGGCCGGGCGGGCAACGCCGGTGGCGGGATCGACGGAGAGGTTTTCGCCGTTGGCGATCTGAAAACTGAAGGTGGGCGCGCTTGCGCCGCCGGGGCCGGGCTGGAATCCCGTCCGTACCGGCAGATAGCCCTGAATGGGGTGCAGCCGGAAGGCCGTCTCATAGCGATGGCGCTTGAGGCTCCAGGTGAAGACGCGCACCTGGTCGAAGTCGAAGGGCAGGCCGGACTTGGGCGGGCTTAGGACGGTCACGTATTCGGGAACCTGGTTGTTGGGGGCGTCGGAGTCGGGGTCCGTGACTTTGGTCAAGACATAAGCGCCCACCATGCGCTGGCCTTCGGCATAGATACCTATCGCGTCCGGCACATCCACATCCACACGGCCGGAGAGAAGCCAGCCGGCCCGGCCCTGGTCGTCGCGAACCAGCCACCAATCCTCAAGAATGACCGGGGGCTGGGGGACAGACGAAGCGGCAGACGGGCTGGGAACAGACGCAGTGCCTGACGTGGACGGAAGAGGCTGCTTTGCGGCAGGAGAAGATGTGGAGGCGGAGGGCGGCGCCTTGACCGCAGCGGAGGCAGGGGATGGGGTACTTCCAGATGAGGAAGGCTTCGGCGGCGTGCGCTTGAGAGGCGATCCAAAGGCCGGCGCGGAGGTTTTGGGAACCGAAGCCCTGGCGAGAAGCTGGACCTTGGCGTTCGCGGCCAGCAGATAAAAGTGCTCCGTATCGCGGCCGGGCAGGATGTGCAGATAAACGTCGTCGCGGACAACGGCGGTGGCCACGACCGTGTCCTGTTTGTGCTGTGCGGCGAGCTGGACAAACGCATCGCTGGTCTTGGCGTCGATTACGGCATGTTCTTCAATCCAGCCGATCTCGTTCTTCTGCGTCTTGACCTTGAGGAAGCGGCGGCCGCGCTCGAGGACTTCAAGCTGCTGGCCATTCGTCACTTCGGCGACACGATTCGAGACGGCGGCTACCCGGTCGTGCAGGTACATCTGGCGCGCGGAGACGTAGACCGTTTCATGCAACTCGGGGTGAAGCCGGGCGCATCCGCAAGCAAGCGCCAGGAAGCACAAAGCCTGGAACGCAGCCAGCGCTGGCAGGGAAGAAAAGGCAGCCGTCAAGCGCGGGACGAAATCGACGAGAAGAATTGGAGATCGCGTGAACACAACCGGTGGCGTTCCAGATGAGAATAGCAGAGTCGGTTCCCTGCTCCGCCCCCGAATCCCTGCCGTCACACCCAGGTGAGTACGCCCTTGGCCCAGGCCCACGCCAGCCCCTCGATCAGCATCAGCACAAAGACCAGCATCGCCAAACAGGCCGCCACGCCGAGTCCCGTAAACGCGACTGCAAACGGCAGCAAGAAGACCGCCTCCACGTCGAAGATGAGGAAGATGATGGCGTAGAGGTAGTAGGCTGAGCGGAACTGCATCCAGGCGTCGCCCTTTGAGACCAATCCGCATTCGTAGATCGCGTTCTTCACGGCGTTCGGCTTGGCCGGCGAATACAGCTTTGCCCACAGCCGCGCCAGCGCCAACGGGGTGAGCGCGAAACAAAGCGCCGCCACGAAGAGAACCGCCAGAGAGAAGTATGGGTTTGAGGCCATCGCCGAAAAGGGAACACCTCTGAACAAACGTACCAGTTCAAGGCCAGTTTTGGCGAAGGAGTTGTGCTCCTTTCGTGGCGATTGCATGAATGAAGATCGAGGATATCGTCGTTTTGAAAGCACGGCCTCAGCCGTGCCGCAGGTTCGGCAGAATCAGCGGGCCCTTAGGCCCCGAGGGAGGTGTTTTGCAAATCCGCCCAAGTGTTCCTGCATTTTTCCGCCGCCTGTTTAGCCCCGACAAGATGGCTCTAGAATTTGAGGGACATCCCTCAGCGGCTAAAGCCGGCAGATCTTCGGCCTCGGCGTGCGGCACGGCTGAAGCCATGCCCTTTCAAAGCCATTGCTTATAAGGGTTCGCGAACTTCAGGCGATTGCCCTGGTGCTCCCTCTCGATCGGCCAGTTCCCTTTTCTTCCCGCATATTCCAGGCTGAGAGCCGCCCGCCGATGCGCGCGCCAACACCGAATTCAGGCAACGGCTTGCAGTTGTCTAGATGGCGGTTTCGCCGCGCTCGTCGTTGCGAATGCGAATGGCCTCTTCAACTCGGCTAATGAATATCTTGCCATCGCCGATGTGGCCGGTGCGGGCGGCGCTCAAGATGGCCTGGACGGCCTTGTCTTTCATGCCGTCAATCACGACCAGCTCGATCTTGACCTTGGGCAGCAGGTCGATGGTGTACTCGCGGCCGCGATAGAACTCGCTGTGGCCCTTCTGGCGGCCGTGGCCGCGAGCTTCGAGGATGGTCATTCCTTCAATGCCCGCCTCGATCAGGGCATCTTTAACTGCATCCAGCTTGGCGGGCTGGATAACCGCTTCAATCTTGAGCATGTGCAGATTCCTCGCTTGTGAGCCTGGCTTGGAGCGTTTTGATTTCGGTATCCAACTCTAGCCGGAAAAACAAGAACGCGGCGAGAGTGGGGCACCTAGTTCTCTATGGAACCTCATGGGCCGGATCGAGATCAGGCGTTGAGGTCGTAGCCTTCCTCGCCGTGCTGTGAGAGGTCGAGGCCGGCGGCTTCCTCGGACGCGGAAATGTGCAGGCCCAGGGTCTTGTCGACCAGGAAGAGCAGGACGAGCGTGCCCAGGATGGCCAGCGCCCAGCCCATTGCCATGCCGATGGCCTGGTTGCCGACCTGGTGCCAGTTTCCGTCGATGGCTCCGGCGGGCATCGGATGGCCGGCGGCGTCCTTGCCGAAGACCGCGTTGATGGCCCCTGAGGCAAGCAGCCCGGTGAGCAGCGCGCCCATGGTCCCGCCCACGCCGTGAACGCCGAAGGCGTCGAGCGAGTCGTCGTAGCCGAAGAAGCGCTTGACCTTGAAGACCATGAAGGAGCAGACGACGCCGGCAATGAGGCCGATGAGAAGCGCCGACATAGGCTGAACGAAGCCGGAGGCCTGGGTGATGGTGGCCAGGCCGGCGACGGCGCCGGAGATGGCGCCCAGAGCGGTGGGCTTGCCGTTGCTGAGCCACTCGGCGACGACCCAGCCGATGGCCCCGGCGGCGGCGGCGAACTGAGTGTTGACAAAGGCGCTGGTGGCCAGCGGGCCGGCGCCCAGAGCGCTGCCGGCGTTGAAGCCGAACCAGCCCACCCACAGCATTCCGGCGCCGACAAAGCTGAGCACCAGCGAGTGGGGCGGCATGTCTTCTTGCGGGTAGCCGGCGCGCTTGCCCAGATAGAGAGCGCAGACCAAAGCCGAGACGCCGCTGGTGATATGAACCACGGTGCCCCCGGCAAAGTCGAAGACGGGCCAGCGGCCGCCGGCGATGTTCAGCATTCCGCCGACGCCCCATATCATGTGGGCCATGGGGCAGTAGACCACGAGCGACCAGAGACACAGAAAGACCGCCATGGAGCTGAATTTGACGCGCTCGGCAAAAGCCCCGGTAATGAGCGCCGGGGTGATGATGGCGAACATGAGCTGGTAGACCATGAAGGTCTGCTCGGGAATGGTGCCGCCGTAGTTGGGGTTGGGCGCGAGCGAAACGCCGCGGAGAAAGGCGTGCTCGAAGCCGCCGACAAAGCCGTTGCCGGCCCCGAAGGCCAGCGAGTAGCCAACCAGCGCCCACAGAACCGTGATGAGGCCCATCATGGCGAAGCTCTGCATCATGGTTCCCAGGATGTTCTTGCGCCGGACGAGACCGCCATAGAAGAGAGTCAGGCCGGGGGCGGTCATCAGCAGCACCAGGGCAGCGGAGATCAACACCCAGGCGTTGTCGCCGGAGGTCTGAGCATCGCGGACGGCCTGCTGGAGCGCGGCGATCTGGGCCTGGGTGGCTGGAGGCGAAGGGCCCAGGTCGGGCGCCACGGCATAGGCCGCGGCCGGGAGCCCGAGACAGGCAAGAAGGATAAGCATTTTGATTGCGCGACGAGACATGAGATTCCACTCCAAGAAAGAACTCACGGACAATTGGCTATGCGCCGAGCCGGAAGCTTGATGCCATTCCGGATGAATCGAACGAAGGAAGCGCCGGCCGCGCATGCCAGAGCAAGCATAGGCCGCAAGCGGAGCACCGGCATCGAAAGGAGCCGCCTGCCAAACGAATGACTTGCCGGACAAGAGGTATTGGGAGGAATTTTACATAGTCCTTATGGAAATCGGCAAATCCTCATTCCATCTTTATTTCTGTTGCGGTATTCGACTGCGCGAGAGTCCATGGCTTGCCTCACGGCGCCATCAATGCCGCGCAGAAAACAGCGGTATATTGGAAGCATGGCGGAGACGGCGGAGCGGGATCGTTACTTGTTCGGAGCGCTCGACAGCAGCGCGCAGAACCGCGCCAAGCTGCGCGAGGCGAGCTACGGCTACGAAGAGCCGGAAGGCCTGATCCTGACCTCTCTCGATTTTGCGGTGAACTGGATACGCAAGAGTTCCATTTGGCCGATGACCTTCGGGCTGGCCTGCTGCGCCATCGAGATGATGTCGACGGGCGCGTCGCGCTTCGATATTGCGCGCTTTGGCGCAGAGGTCTTCCGGCCCTCCCCGCGGCAGTCGGATCTGATGATTGTCGCCGGGCGGGTATCGCAGAAGATGGCGCCGGTGATTCGGCGGCTCTACGACCAGATGCCGGAGCCGAAATGGGTGATCTCGATGGGGGCCTGCGCCACGTCGGGAGGAGTTTTCAACAACTACGCGCTCGTGCAGGGCGTCAACCAGGTGGTTCCGGTGGATGTGTATGTTCCGGGGTGTCCGCCGCGGCCCGAGCAACTCATGTACGCAATTACGCTTCTACAGGAGAAGATACAGCGCGAGCCGCGCAGCCTTTTGAAGACGCTGAATGTGGGTTGAGCGGGGCTGGGGTGCTGAGCTTCCCGGGTGAAGAAACACCGAGGCAGCAGTTTGCGCCGTGCAATATGCAGTGCGCATCGGGGTGCAAGTTGTAGAAAAAGTGAGCAATCGGATACATGCCAATCCCACGCCAGGTTTTATAATCCTGCATGTACGCACTGCGATTCGTTTGCTGTGTGGTGTGGAGTCGAGTCGGTCCGAGCCGAAGTTTGGGCTCGCAAACAGCCATTGCCATCTGTTCATTCAGTTCGATGTAGGAGGAGAAACGCATGTACGCTCGTGTTGCGAAGTCAGTGTGCCGGGTTCTTGCCTTGGCATTAGTTGCGTCCATACCCCTGGCCTTGGCCGCGCAGACCACGGCCAAGCCGGTGGCGAAAGCTCCCGCGAACGATTACGCGTCGAAGTGGGACATTTTTTTGGGCTACAGCGCCCTGATCCCAAACGCACACATAGGTACGTATGGCTACAATTCCATCGACTACGGGGCGATTGGGAGCTTGACCCGCTACTTCAACCGGCATGCGGGCCTGCAATTCGAGGTCGATGAGCACATTCTGCTTCCGGAAAACAGGACCACGTCGACCAGCGAGCCGGGCGACGATTTCACCGGGGGATCGGTGGGCGGAGTCTACCGGATTCCCTCCGGCAACTTCACGCCGTTCTTTCACGCCTTGTTCGGCGTCGAGCAGGTTGGCAGCTACTACCAGAAAGATGTCTTTGGCCCGGTGCTGACGGCTGGCGGCGGCTTGGATTACAACACGCCGCTGTTCGACCATCATCTGTCGATACGTCTCTTCCAGGGGGATTATCAGTATCTCCACGCAAGCTTCGCGAGCACCGAGGGAGGGTCGGTCAGTTTCAATCCCCAAGGGCGCATCAGCGCCGGCCTGGTGTACGGCATCGGTTCTATCACGCCGCCGCCTCCGGTGACCCTGGCTTGCACGATCAGCCCGACTTCGATCTTCCCCGGCGATCCGGTCACGGTGAGTGCGTCAGCCGGCGATCTCGATCCCAAGCTGAATGCGATCTATTCATGGTCGGGAGCGGGCGTAACGGGCAATGGAACCTCGGCATCCGTCGCCACGGGAGCGCTCGCCGCAGGCTCCTATACGGTGAAGGCCGAGGTGAAGGAAGGCAAACCCGGCAAGGAGGGCCTGAAGCCCGGCCAGACTGCCGATTGCTCGGCCAGCTTCACGGTCCAGCCGTGGGGATTGCCGACAGTCAGCTGCATGGCGAGCCCCGGCACCATCAATCCAGGCGACAAGAGCACGGTCACCGCTACCGGCGTGAGCCCTCAGAACCGTCCGCTCACCTATAGCTACTCGGTTGCGCCAGGCACGGGCGCCATCGGCGGCAGCGGCGCCACGGCGACCTACGATTCGACAGGTGCTCCGACCGGCGCGATAGCCATCACCTGCAACGTAGCGGACGACAAGGGCGGTACGGCGACTAGCGGCACCACCGTGACGATCACCAAGCCCTATGTCAAGCCGATTCCGCACGCCAGCGCGCTGTGCCCCATCAGCTTCGACAAGGACAAGCAGCGCCCGACCCGCGTGGACAACGAAGCCAAGGCCTGCCTCGATCAGGTGACCGACGCTCTGAAGAACGACCCGAGCGCGACGGTTGTGGTCGTGGGCGAGGCCAACGCCAAGGAGAAGATGCCGCCCAAGAGCAAGCACGCCAAGCTGAGGGATCTGGCCGCGGAGCGCGCCGTGAACACCAAGGACTACCTGGTGAACGAGGAACAGAGCGGCGTGGATGCCTCTCGTATCGCTGTTCGCGAGGGCGCCTCGGACGGCCAGTCGGTGGAGAACTACCTGGTTCCCGCGGGAGCGACCTTCGAGAACGACGTTCAGGGAACCACCGTGGTGGACGAGAGCGCGGTAAAGAAGGTGACGCGCAAGCCGATCGGCATGGTTGAGCCCAAGAAGGTACACAAGAAGAAGGCTGCCGCGGCCGCGAAGTAAGCCTGCCGTTCGCGCGGACTCCGATCGCTTTCATCCATCCTTCCATGGTCATGGAAGGATGGATGAAACCATAGTTCAAAGACAGTTTTCGCAACAGCGAAGAGGCCGACCGGCTTGCGCCGGCCTCTTCGCTGTTGCACGATCGTTTCCCCGAGGATTCTTCCTTGGAACCAGGAAGCTGCGTTTCTTCAATGAACCGCTTGCTGGCGCAGGGCGGTGACTGGGCGATCCCGATGGACATAAGTCTCGGAGGTTGTCCCCGAGCCCCCAACAACTCATTTGCGCGACCAAGCTTCCGCGCGAAGAAATACGGCGCGAGCCGCGCAGCCTGTGGACCTCCGTGAATGCCGGGTGAACGGGCAGGGGTACGTCGAGCTCTCCAGGCGAAGAATTACCGAAGTAATCTTTTTCAGTCCACGATTTGTAACGTGCCCAACAGTGTAACCCATTGAAAAAAATGCTCTGCCGGATTTCGTCCTATGGTACGTTTGATAAAGCTGTGTGGATATCTTGGGGTGTTTTTCCTGGCGTGGAGGCGAGGTCGAGCCGGTCCATGGGGGATCGGGGTTCGCAGGTTGCCATCGCCCTTTGTTCATTCAGCTTTATGCGGAGGAAAAACGCATGTTCGCACGTGTCACGAAGTTATTGAGCTGGGTTCTTGTCATGGGAGTCGCGTCATCGATGCCCCTAGTCCTTTCAGCCCAGGCCGCCCCTGCCGCAAAGGGTACTCCGCCGCAACCTCCCGCTCCGAAGTGGGACATATTTGTCGGCTACAGCTTCTTTGCGCCTTACGACACGGTTCATGTGCTTCAAATCAATGGGGAGGTTCTGCCGTTCAACTTCAACCCGGAGAAGAAGGGTCTGACGGAGAGCCTTTCCTACTTCTACAGCCGTCATTGGGGTATACAGATCGAGTCTGGCCAGCACGATCTGTTTACCGACACCGGCTCCTCAACCAGCGGCGACAGCAACAGCGGTATCTGGACGCTTGAGCCGGGCCTGGTTTATCGCCGCCCGCATAAGCACATCACGCCGATCGTGCATGCTCTTGCGGGCGCCGCATACGTGGACGGCCCGGATCACGAGCCCTATACCTGGGGCTGGGGAATGACCGCCGGCGGCGCGCTGGACTATAACGGGCTCTGCTCGGAGCATCACGCAGAGAACGTGGCGATTCGTCTCTTTCAATTGGATTACGAGTATCTTCACGCCGATTCCGGAATCTCTCATTATAACCAGCAGAGGGTGTGGATCTGGGGCGACGACGAGAAGATCAACGGGCTCAAGCTGAGCGCCGGGGTTGTGTTTGGGGCGGGCGGCTGCGCTCCTGCGCCTCCGATAGCCCTGACCTGCTATGCCACTCCGGATACGGTCTTTCCCGGCGACCCGGTGACGGTGAACGCCACTCCCGCGAATCTCGATCCCAAGCTGAATGCTGTCTATACCTGGTCGGGAGCCGGTGTAACAGGTCACGGAGAAACGGCCAGTGTTTCCACGGGTTCCCTGAAGGCAGGCACGTATACGGTCCAGGCCGAGGCGAAGGAAGGCAAGCCTGGCAAGGAGGGCCTGAGGTCTGGCCAGACCGCCGACTGCTCGGCCAGCTTCAAGGTCAGGGCCTTCGAGCCGCCGACCCTCAGTTGCGTGGCCATTCCCAGCACCATCAACCCGGACGAGAAGAGCACGGTCACCTCGACCGGAGTAAGCCCGCAGAACCGTCCGCTGACTTATGGGTACTCGGTTGCGCCGGGCACGGGCGCCATCACCGGAAGCGGCACTACGGCGATCTACGATTCGGGGGGTGCTCCGACCGGTGACGTGCCCATCGCATGCACCGTTACCGACGACCTTGGGCAGACCGCGACCGCCGGTACCAGCGTGACCATCACCAAGCCTTACATCAAGCCGATTGAGCACGCCAGCGCATTGTGCCCCATCGCCTTCGACAAGGACAAGAAGCGCCCGGCCCGCGTTGATAACGAAGCCAAGGCCTGCCTGGATCAGGTGACCGACGCGCTGAAGAACGATCCGGCCGCAACGGTTGTTGTTGTGGGCGAAGCCAACGCCAAGGAGAAGACGCCGCCGAAGGCCAAGCACGCCGCAGTTGAGGATCTGGCCGCCGAGCGCGCCGTCAATACCAAGGACTACCTGGTGAACGAGGAGCAGAGCGGCATCGACGCCTCTCGAATCATTGTTCGCACCGGCACGTCGGATAGCCAGTCGGTGGAGAATTACCTGGTGCCCGCGGGAGCAGTCTTCGAGAACGACGTGCATGGAACCTCTCCGGTGGTGGAGAGCGGTGTGAAGAAGCTGACGCGCAAGCCCATCCCGGTTCCCGGCTCGAAGCCGGTACATAAGAGGAAGCACGCAGCCGCCAAGGCCGCGGCTCAATAGTTGAGCTAGCCAGTGCGGGCCGCCCGGTCCGCATTGGCTGGGAGCTCAAGGTCTCCACACTCATTCCGCGGTTCTATGAGGCTGGCCGGTGTTCTGGTCAGCCTCCTCGTTCTTAGGCGCCTGCCTTCCGTATACTCTTCTTTTGGATTGGGGAGCTTTGTTCGTTCAATGAGCCGTTCGCGGATTTGCCTTGGTTTCCTTTGCCGGCGTGGGGTTCTGGCGCTTACTGTTGCAGTGCTTCCGGTCGCAAGCCCGGCTCAGGATTCGCCGGCGCAGGCACTTTGGAGCTCTGTTGGCCCGCCGGGCGGCGACGCGCGCGCCCTGGTCGCCGTTCCAGGCGAGCACAATCGTCTTTATCTGGGCACGACCAACAGCTGGATCTACGAATCCCTGGATCAAGGCGTTTCCTGGCATCGCCTGGCGCGGCTGGAGCCTTCTGAAGGCGTGGTTCTGGACAGCATTCTCGTGGATGCGGCCAACACTGCAATCGTTTACGCAGGCGGGTGGAGGGCCGAAAAGCGCGACGGCGGGCTGTGGGTGAGCCGGAACAGGGGGAAGCAGTGGCAGGAGGTGGAAGCTATGCGCGGCCAATCGATTTTTTCGATGGCGCAGGCACCCTCGAACCCCAGGCTTCTGTTTGTGGGAACCCTCCAGGGAGTCTTCCGCAGCAGCGATGGGGGTTCGTCCTGGAGGCTGATCAGTCCGCCTGACAGCCGTGAGATTCACGAGGTGGAGTCGCTGGCGGTGGACCCCGCGGACCCGGATATCGTCTATGCGGGCACCTGGCATCTGCCCTGGAAGACAACTGACGGCGGCAAGAGCTGGCACAACATCAAGAAAGGGCTGATCGACGACTCCGACGTGTTCTCGATCGTCGTCGATCCGGATCGGCCGAAGACCGTCTTTCTGAGCGCATGCAGCGGAATCTACAAGAGCGAAAGCGGCGGCGAGCTCTTCCACAAGATCCAGGGCATCCCGGCGACTGCGCGGAGAACGCGCGCCCTGATGCAGGATCCCGAGGATCGCGAGGTGGTTTATGCCGGAACCACCGAGGGGCTTTACAAGACCCTGGACGGCGGCAGGCACTTTGAACGCATGACCGGACCGGATGTGGTCGTGAACGACGTTTACGTCGATCCTGAGAACTCGGACCATGTGCTGCTGGCAACCGATCGCGGCGGCGTACTGGCGAGCGGCGATGGGGGTGCGAGCTTCATCGAAGCGAACGAGGGCTTTTCAAGCCGGAAGGTGGCGGCGCTGCTGGTGGACCGAGCCAATCCGGCGCTCCTCTACGCCGGGGTGGTCAACGACAAGAGCTATGGCGGCGTCTTTGTTTCCACCAATGGCGGTGGAGCCTGGGAGCAGATCGGCGATGGACTGGGCGGCGGGCTCGATGGGCGCGATGTCTTTGTGCTGGCGCAGGCGGCGGATGGAACCGTGCTGGCCGGAACCAGCCACGGCATCTTTGCCCTGGAAGCTGGATCCGAGGGCGGCAAGCAGGCATGGAAGCCGAGGAACACGATCTCAAATACCAGGCTGAAGACGGCCACGGAGACCCACTACGGACAGCGCGTCAACGTCGAGAAGCAGGTGAAGGAACCTGCTTTTGAGCTGGAAAGCCGCGTGAGCGCGCTGGACCTGTCGGGAGACGTCTGGCTGGCCGCGACTGGCTTCGGACTGCTGACCAGCAAGGATCACGGCGCCAGTTGGCAGGGCGGCCCGGTGATGGGCTCGAACGATTACCTGTCGGTAACCGCGCATGGAGCGCTGATGGCCGCGGCCCGCGCCGGCGGAGTGGTTTTGTCAATGGATTCCGGCTCGACCTGGATGCCGATGGGCATTCCCACCATGCTAACGCGCATCCATCGCATTGCGTTTTCAGCGGATGGAACGCTGTGGCTGGGCGCGCGCGAGGGAGTCTACTTTACGCGCGACAAGGGGAAGACGTGGTTGTGGGTCGACCGGTTCCCTTTCACCGATGTGGACGACATTTATTATGACGCCGCGCGGGACAGGGTACTTGCGAGTTCGCGCGCCAGCGACCAGGTATATGCCATCGATCCCAAGACGCTGCGCTGGAAGTGGAGCCGGACCGGCTACGCAATAGCACTGATCCGCGCGGCGGGCGATCAGCTGGTGGCGGCGTCGCTCTACGACGGTGTTCTGGTTGAGCCGCAAGGAATAGGGAATAGGGAATAGGGAATAGGGAATAGGGAATAGGGAATAGGGATTTGGCGTCGGGGAGCCGCCCTCGACCGGGAGAAGACGTTTTTCTGTATCATGGGGCTATGCAGGCTGAGACGGCGGATTCCCGCGGACCTTCCACCATTCGGAGCCACGCCTTTCGCGCCTACGACCCGCGCCTTGAGCCGATTGCCGCCAAGGTGCTGGCCGGCGAGCGGCTGGACTTCGAGCGATGGCCTGGCGCTCTACGGCTCGCCGGACGTGCTGGCGGTGGGCTGGCTGGCCAACTATGTGCGCGAGCGGATGCACGGCGACGTGACCTACTTCAACGTCAATCGCCACATCAATCCCACCAACGTCTGCGTGGCGGCCTGCAAGCTGTGCGCCTTCGGCCGCAAGAAGGGCGACCCGGCCGGCTACACCATGGCGCTCGAAGAGGCGTGGGAGACGGCGGCCTCCGGCTACTCCGAGGCGGTCACCGAGTTCCACATCGTCGGCGGGCTGCATCCCGACCTGCCGCTCGAGTACTTTCTCGACCTGGTGCGCGGCCTCAAGGAGCGGTTTCCCAAGGTGCACATCAAGGCCTTCACCATGGTGGAGGTGGCTTATCTGGCGCGGCGGGCCAAGCTCACCATCGAGCAGACGCTGATGAAGCTGCGCGAGGCGGGCGTGGACTCGATGCCCGGCGGCGGCGCGGAGATCTTCGCCGCGCGCGTGCGCTCCATCATCTGCGACCACAAGATCGACGGCGAGGAGTGGCTGGAGACGGCGCGGCTGGCGCACAAGCTGGGCTTCAAGTCGAACGCGACCATGCTCTACGGGCACATTGAAAACGATGAAGACCGCGTCGACCACCTGCTGAAGCTGCGCGCGCTGCAGGACGAGACCGGCGGCTTTCAGACCTTCATTCCGCTGGCCTTTCACCCGGAGAACACGCCGCTCGACCATCTGCCCGTGACGACGGGGCTGACCGACATCCGCCAGATCGCGGTGAGCCGGCTGCTGCTGGACAACTTTCCGCACATCAAGGCCTACTGGCAGATGCTGACGCCGAAGATTGCGCAGATCGCGCTGCGCTTTGGCGCCGACGATCTGGACGGCACGGTGATCGAGGAGAAGATCTACCACGACGCCGGCGCCACCACGCCGCAGGGCATGACGCGCAAGGAACTTTGCCGCCTGATCACCGAGGCCGGGCGGATTCCCGTGGAGCGCGATACGCTGTACAAGCGCGGTGACGCGCACCGAGGATAGCTTTGTAGTGGCAGTATAAGGGGAGACGCTTGCGAACGGGCGGGAGGGCTCTCCGAATCAATGGAATCTCTTCGGTCCAGCTCAACGAGGAGAGAAGCGCATTGGGAATTGTAAAGGCCGTGCCTGGGACCTTTTGCATGATCGCGCGTTCCCCCGCAGACCTGGGTGTGGTCCAACAGCCCTCATGGTTGGTGTCTGTTCATGCGAGTTTGCCGCTGACGCTGGCGCTGTGCGGCGTCTTGATTGCGCTGGGTTGGGTGGCGATCCTCAGAAGGCGCATCCGCCTGAGCGAAGAACGATGCCGCCATCTGGCCCAGCACGATGCCCTCACGGGCCTGGCCACGCTCCTGGTGCTGGAAGACCGGCTGGGTGTCGCGCTGGAGGCCGCGAAGCGCCATAGCGCGGGATTGGCGCTCCTGATGCTCGACATCGACAGGTTCAAGCACATCAACGATACGCGCGGCCACCACGCCGGAGACGAGGTCTTGCGCGTCACGGCCGGGCGCATTCTTCAGGCCGTGCGCAAGAGCGATACGGTGGCCAGAATGGGAGGCGATGAGTTCGTAGTCCTGCTCCCCGATCTGATCGATCCTCATGCCGCCGAAGTTGTTGCCGCGAAACTCCTGACGATGCTCTCGGCTCCCGTTCCATTTGCCCATGACGAACTGGCTGTGAGTGTCAGCATTGGGGTTTGCATTGCCGCCCCAGGAGAGCTGGATGCCGAGGAGCTGCTGAGGAACGTGGATGCCGCCCTTTGCCGCGCCAAGGCGAAGGGGAAGAACCGCCTTGAGGTCTTCCTCGACGGTATGGCCGAGGTCTGAAGACCAGGCCGGCCGTCGAAAGGAGTCTCAGGCCGGCCGCGCGGCCTTCTCGATATAGTGAGTGATCAGGCCGACGGGCAGAAGGCGGACCAGGATTGCGTTGAACCTGCCGCCGAAGTAGGGAATAATCGTCCGCTGGCAGCGGGCCAATGCGGCCACACCCTGGCGGGCCACGTCGGGAGCCGGCTGCATGGCGCGGCCCTTGAGCGGCGTGCCGTTTGCCACGTCAACGAACTCGCTCTCCGTGGGGCCTGGGCATAGCGCCGTTACCTTGACGCCAAAGCGGGCCACCTCGGCGGCCAGCCCAAGGGCAAAGAAGCGATCGAAGGCTTTGGTGGCCGCGTAGGTGGAAATATAAGGCACCGGCTGGAAGCTGGCCGTCGAAGCCAGCACAAGCACCCAGCCTCGGCGGCGCTCGACCATGCACGGCACGAACAGGCGCGTCAGGCGCACGACGGCCTCGCAGTTGACGCGGACCTGGCTGAGTTCCTGGTCGATTTTGCTTTGGGAAAAATGGCCGTATTGGCCCAGACCGGCGTTGTTGACCAGAATGTCCACGGCGAGGCCGGCACCTTCGGTGGAGGCGAAGATCTGCTCGGGCGCGGCCGGGTCGTTCAGGTCGGCGACGACGATACGCGCCTCGGTCCCCTTGGCTGCAAGCTCAGAGGCCAGCGCCTCCAGACGCTCCTTGCGGCGCGCGGTGAGGATGAGCTTGGCTCCGCATGCCGCCAGTTCCCGCGCCAGCGCCGCGCCGATTCCCGCACTGGCCCCGGTGACCAGCGCCCATCTGCCTTTGAATTCCTGTGTGTTTGCCATCGCGGAACTATCATAACGGATGGCGCGGAGTGGGAACGGCAACGGCCGGATTAGCGGTAGACCTCTCGCCGGTTTCCGATACGCACAACCAGGATGCGAACCAGTTTGTCTTCGATGCTGGCGATAATGCGATAGTCGCCGACCCGGTACTTCCCGAGTTCGCCAAACTCCGTGCCCTTCAGCGCTTCGCCGATGCTCCGCGGATTCTCATGTGGAGCGATGCGCTCGAAAAGAAAGCTATTGATTCTGCGCGCAACCTGCGGATCGAGGCGATCCAATTCGCGCTTAGCTCTGGGGTCCAGTTCAATCGACCATGTCATAGCCCTTCATCACTTCCTCAAGAGGAATCGTCTTAACGCGGCCAGCACGGATGTCTGCCAGACGCCGTTCGGCCAGATAAATATCTTCCAGATCGTCCAGATGCTCCAGAATTGCTTCTCGGGCGTAGAAGGTTTTGGTCCGGCCGGTCTCCTTTGCCAAGGCGTCGAGACGCCTTTCGATCTCCGCGGGCAACCTGATCGCAAGCATCATGAGCCTCCTCGGGCGTTGCTATACAAGTATCGCACTCGTGAATCGAGCCGCGAGCTTCCCCGCGGATTGGTGTAGTGGGTGAGGCGATTTCCACAGGCCCTTGCGTTCGCATGACCGCTCAGATGTATAGCAAAGAATCAGGACTTCTCACAGAACGCTCTCAGAGTCGCAAAGATTTCAACTGGCGAACCGCTCAAGCCAAAAGAAAAGAATTCAGCAGCGGTTGCATTGGGAAAGTTGGGCGGATTGAAAGGCGGTAAAGGTCGCGCTGCCAGCATGTCATCCGAGCGCCGCAGTGAGATCGCCCAACAAGCAGCCAGGGCTCGTTGGGCGAAGGCGAAAGGTGTTGAACTGGGCGCACAAGGTTTATTAGGCCCAGTCCTTTCCAATCGAAAAATGAGCCTGAAGGCGACATGGTGAAGCGCGGACAGGCGATGGGCAAAAGCGGCCAGACGGGAATGGCCGGCGGCGACCATATTCACTTCGCCATGCAGCTCGACGGTGTCCAGATCGACCCCAAGGAGTGGTGGGATCCCCACTGGATTCAGGATCACATCGCGAAGCGGGTGGACTTGCCTGGGTTCAGTCGATGATGCGCCGCACCCTTAGCCCCCCATTGGCCGGTCTTCACCGCACCTGAGTCCCTGGTTCCAAAAACGGTAGTGGTGCAGTTTGGATTCCTGCAAAGAGACAAAGATGCAAGTTGAACAAAACAAAGGAAAACTGCGGAAGGCCAGTTTTCATCTCCAGCGGTTCGGCGAAGGTGGCGGACGACAGAAAAGAAAGTATAATAATAATGCACTATTGTCAAATAGTATTTGACTTTCCTTTCCCTTACGTTTACATTTGTTCCATGCTATTCAAAACTGCGACAATCGGTCCCTTGGAAGCGGAAGTGATAAAGCGGGTTGAAGAGGCCAGGCATAGGCTCCGCCATGATCTGGCAAGGCCTCGCAGATGGACAGGCCTCCTTCGCCGCAATACCTTTGCTCGTGGAATTCAAGGATCGAACAGTATTGAGGGGTATAGCGTCACCGCAGAAGACGCGATTGCAGCCGCAGAAGGGGAGGAGCCATTCGACGCAAACCGAGAAACGTGGCTCGCCGTTACCGGCTATCGCACCGCGATGACCTTTGTCCTTGAGTTGGCTAAAGACAAGAATTTTGTTTACAACGAAGGATTCTTAAGAAGTCTGCATTTCATGATGCTTCAGCACGATCTCTCGAAGCATCCAGGAAACTGGCGGCCGGGGACCATCTATGTGCGCCAGGAACCGAGCGGAGAAGTTGTGTATGAGGGACCTGAAGTTGAAATGGTCCCTGGCCTCGTCGAAGAACTGATTGAATTCCTGAATTGTCAAGACGACGATTGTCCCCATGCTCTAATCAAGGGAGCAATGGCGCATCTCAACCTTGTACTAATTCATCCATTCTCCGACGGTAATGGGCGCATGGCTCGTTGCCTCCAAACCCTTGTTCTTGCGAGAGAAGGCATTCTGGAATCGGAATTTTCTTCGATCGAGGAATATCTCGGACGGAACACGCAGGCATACTACGAGGTTTTAGCCAAGACCGCCGAGGGTCTCTGGCATCCTCGGAACAGCACAAGAGCCTGGATTCAGTTCAATCTCACGGCGCACTTTCGCCAAGCCTATACACTGATAAGCCGAGCAAAGGTCATGGACATTCTTTGGGCAGAAATGGAAGGGATAGTCAAACAACATGGCCTGCCCGAAAGAACGCTGTACGCTGTTTGCGACGCAGCGATGGGCCTTCGCGTGCGGAATTCGATCTATCGCAATCTTGCGGAATTGAACGACATAAACGCTAGCCGAGACTTAAAGAATGCTGTAGATGCTGGACTATTGATCCCAAAAGGCGAACGACGCGGAAGACTCTATGTTGGAGCACCCCACATTAGGGCGGTCTTTGACCGTATAAAACATGAACATATACGGCCTATTCCCGATCCGTTTACCATAAGACCCGAACAAATGCAGTTGCCCACCTTTCAGTAGTTCTCGACGATCCGCGCGGCGGCATCGCTCACGTCCTCTCTTTGTTTCCTCCTCCTTGGGTGCTCTGTGCATTTGTGAGCATCAAACGCATCTTGAACGTCTTGAGGAGGCGTCTTCGATGAAATACATAGGCGTGAATTTGGACGGACCCACCCACGCCTGCCGCGCGCCCATCCCTGAAAAGAGGACTCCTCGCGCCAGATCAGGTTCATTGTCATGCCCAGTGTCTGCGCCGGGCAGTTTGCAGCCGCCAGACCTCTGGAAATCCAAACTGCACCGCTCCCCCAAAAACTCGTTGCTGACAACTGCCGCGCTTCAATGTCACAATAGCTTAATCTCTCTTTTTTCCTGCCTATTCACACACAAGGAGCTCTGTCCATGGAAAGTCTCTCGATAGTGGAGGCCGTAGGAGCACTGGCATCTGGGCCGCAAGTCCATCGTAACCAGCCATTTGTCGAACTGATCGAGACCGCGATCAAACGCGGGGAAGCCCACCTGGCGGCGAACGGGGCCCTGGTGGCGAACACCGTCCCGCGAACCGGCCGCAGTCCCAAGGACAAGTTCACCGTGGACGATGACGTCACCCACACCTCGGTCCACTGGGGAAAGGTGAACCAAGCCTTCTCTACGGAGCGCTTCGACGCCCTGCTCGAACGGGTTCTCGAACACCTGCGCACGCGCGAGCTCTTTGTGCAGGATCTGCATTGCGGCGCCGACCCGGCCTACCGGCTGCCCATCCGCATCATCAGTGAGTACGCATGGCACGCTTTGTTTGTCCGCCAGCTCTTCGTGCGGCCGACTGCCGCAGAGCTTGCGGCGCATGTGCCGGAGTTCACCGTCGTCGCCGCGCCCGAGTTCCAGGCCGTGCCGGAGCGCGACGGAACCCGCTCCGGGGCCTTCATCATCGCCGATTTTACCCGCAAGATCATCCTCATCGCCGGCACCAAGTACGCCGGCGAGATCAAAAAGTCCATCTTCGGCGTAATGAACTTCATGGTTCCAGGCCGCGACGTGCTGCCCATGCACTGCTCGGCCAACGTGGGCGCGGATGGCGTCACCGCGCTCTTCTTCGGCCTCTCCGGCACCGGCAAGACGACGCTTTCCGCCGATCCGGCCCGCCATCTGATTGGCGACGACGAACACGGCTGGAGCGCAACCGGCATCTTCAACTTCGAGGGCGGCTGTTACGCCAAGTGCGTTGACCTGAGCGAAGAGAAGGAGCCGCAGATCTACCACGCCATCCGCTTCGGCTCGGTGCTGGAGAACGTGGTCCTCGATCCCGCTACCGGCCAGCCCAACTACGCCGATATTCGCTACACCGAGAACACCCGCGCCGCTTACCCCGTCAGCTTCATCGAGAATGCCGTCGTGCCGGGGGTGGGAGGCCATCCCCGCAACGTCTTTTTCCTGGCCGCGGACGCCTTCGGCGTGCTGCCGCCCATTGCGCGGCTTAACCCGGACCAGGCGATGTACCACTTCCTCTCCGGCTATACGGCCAAGCTGGCCGGGACCGAAGCCGGCATGGGCTCGGACCCCGTTCCCGAGTTTTCGGCCTGTTTCGGCGCGCCGTTCCTGCCGCTGGCCCCGCGCGTCTATGCCGAGATGCTGGGCCGCCGCCTTGAGCAGCACAAATCGGCCTGCTGGCTGGTGAACACCGGTTGGTCGGGAGGCAAGTTTGGCTTCGGCAAGCGCATGAGCATCAGGGTCTCAAGGGCGCTGGTGGCCGCTGCGCTGAACGGCGACCTCGATAAGGTGGACTTCGTCACCGAACCGGCCTTCGGATTGAGCATTCCCGTCAGTTGCCCGGATGTGCCGGCGGAGGTTTTGAATCCACGCAACGCCTGGGCCGACAAAGCCGCTTACGACCGGCTCGCAGCCGACCTGGCCGATCGCTTCGAAGAGAACTTCTACCAGTTCGACGCGCCAGCGGCGGTACGCGCCGGCGGACCGCACGGAGGAGCGATCAAATAGAGAGCTGCCAAATCTGGTCCCCATCGAAAGGTGGAAGAGGCGAGGTTCTCAGCGTGCGAGAATCGACTCCGTGACTCTGCGTGATAAGCCTTTCTTCGCCTGCCTGACCGCTGCTCTCGTCCTGCTCGCTCTGTACCCGGCCTTCGCCTTTGGCGGCGCGAAGACGAGGGCCGACGAGCAGGCCTGCGCGGCCCTCTTTCAGGAGAAAGGCTGCGTGCGCTGCCACGGACCCGGCGGCTCCGGCGGCAAGAAGGGTCCCGACCTGGCCCACCTGCGCAAAGACAAGCAGTGGACCCCGGCCAAAATCACCAATCAGATTCTCAACGGCGGCCAGGAGATGCCTGCCTTCGCCGATTCACTCACCGACCCGGAGATCGCACAGGTGGTCGCGTATTTGCGCGCCAAACATCGGCCCGCGCCTCCGCCGGCCTGCGCGTCATCGGCCAAACAGGCCAATCCCGGTCCACCTTCCGGTCCTTGATCCCCCGGTCTGTGACCTCATTGATTTCGTACCTTGAGGTTCAAGCTATCCCAGGTCCCAAAATCGGGACCTGGGGCACCCAACGTCGGCTGTTCCCTGACCCCTGATCTCTGATCAATAGAGCCTCTTGCAAAACTCCACTGAGACGGCGGAAAAGTGTCAGGGCACGGCTTCAGTCGTGCCGGAAGAGCAACAAAATCATATTGGGCTTTAGCCCCTGCGGTTTTGTTTTCAGTAATTTACAACTCCGCAGCGGCTAAAGCCCGAATCTAGATTGGCCATTTGCGGCACGACTGAAGCCGTGCCCTGACACAATCCATAGCCTGACGGCTGTATTGCAAGAGGCTCAATAGCTGATTTCCAGCACATTGATCGAGTAAGGCGCGAAGCTCTGCTCGAAGCTGGGTCCATCCACCGTTATCGAGTGTTCCACCGGAACGATCGCTTCGGGGTTGGCGATTGTGTTGGTCGCGTTGGGCGATTTGCCGCTCAAGGTGACCAGCTTCGCTTGCCGCTCCACCTTTGCCACGCCGTTCAGCGAGATGCTCAACTTCTCCGCCTCCGACGACGCATTCACCACCTTGATGAAAAGCTTGCGCAGCTTGTCGTTGCGCGTCACCGAGGTGAATGTCCGAGGCCCGGCGCCGGTCAGCGTCGCAGGCACAACCTCCGTGCCCAGGTAGCTGCCGAAGAGCACCTGCGCCCAGTAGCTGGGCGATCCGTAGCTCGACAGCGCGTCGTAGCCGATCAGGTCCGACGTCCACTGCATGCCGCCGGGATTCACATTCACAAACAGCGGCGCATAGCTGGCCATGACGATCAGATCGCTGTTGCGCTCCATCCCTGTCATCCAGGCCGCGTCGCCCAGCGCCGCCTGCAGGTTGGGCGTCGGTTCGCCCTCGCGCGTGGCCCATTCGCCCACAAAGATCTTTGGCCCGGCGCGATCGGCCTTGTCGTAGTGGCCGGCGTCGCCCAACGACTGCTCGGCCGGCATGTAGAAGTGCTCGTCAAGCACGTCGGGCTTCACGCTCTTGACCGGAGTGGTGGCGATCAACTGCAGGTTCGGATAGCGCTGCTTGATCTCGTTGAAGTACTGCGCAAAGCGGCCGTCGTAGGAGCCGGACTTGTCGAACATATCCTCGTTGCCGATCTCGACATAATGCAGCGGGAACGGCGCGGCGTGCCCGTCCTTCACCCGCTCCGCGCCCCACTTGCTATCCGCGCCTCCGGTGGCGTACTCGATCTCGTCGAGCGCATCCTGAATGTAAGGCTCCAGCGCCGGCCCAGCGTCCACATGCTCCTGGGCCATGGAGTAGCCGGCATACACAGCCAGCACCGGCTCGATCTTCAGATCCTCGCACCACTCCAGAAACTCCAGCAGCCCCATGCCGTCCGACGAGCGGTAATGCCAGGGGCTGGGGTGCGTAGGCCGGTCGAGCCAGGGGCCGATGGTCTTCTTCCACTCGAAGCGCTCGGCGATGTGGTCGCCCTCGAGGTAGTTGCCGCCCGGCAGGCGCAGAAACTTCGGATGCATGGCGGCCAGCTTCTCCATCAGGTCGATGCGGTTGCCGTGCGGGCGATCTAGGTAGGTGGGCGGGAAGAGCGAAACCAGGCTGAACCAGACCGTCGCCGGCCGCGGAAGGGTCAGAACCAGGTGGTTGTTCGCTGTGGCGGGAATATCTTCGGTCCGCAGCGTAAACGCGAACTGCTTCCACTCGGCGGTCAGCCCCGAGACTGTCGCGCTGGCCGCAACCGCGCCGGTCTGATCATTGGTCAGGCTCACCGTCACCGGAATTCCGGCGGCGTCGCTCCTGGCATAGAACGAGCCACTATAAGTGCTCCGCGGCCGCACGGGGATGCCCCAGTAGCCGTCGTTCTGGATGCCGGCCGGCGCGGCCTCCGTCGCCGCGGTCACGCTCAACTTGATGCTGCGCGGCAGCGCGGCGCTGGGGCCGGCCGCCTCGTCCACTGAGACCTTGGCCGCGGAATTCCCGCGTTCGACGAGCGTCCAATGCTCTAGCGCGCCCCAGCCGCGCCCGACGGTCCGGTCGCGGACCAGCTCCGCATAGAGCCCGCCGTCGTAAGAGAAGTTGATCTCCTCCGTCATCAGCCCGTACAGCATTGGGCTGACCTTGGCGGTGGGGCGATCCACCTGGACAGAGAGCGACGGCGCCTGTGCAAGGAGGCTGAATGGCAGGGTGAGGGCAAACAGCGGAACGAGGGCGAGAAATCGTTTACTCATGACGCAACCCAGTCTATGAGATCGCCCCTCCCTCTGGCAAGCGGGACTGAGCCTTGGTAATGGGTCAGTTTCCGGATAGGCGGCCAACCGGCCAGAACTGAATCCCGAAGAAGAAGTCAGCAGGCTAAGATACCATGTGAGCAAAACCATGCCGGATGCAGACGCGCTTGCGAAGTATTACGAAACGCTTACTGACGCTCAACTTCTGAACCTGAGGGCCGAGGACGGGTTCACCGAGCAAGCTGAACAGGTGATGGCGGAAGAGTTGAAGCGGCGCAATCTCAAAGACAGCGATGTGAAACGGAACACGGCACACAAGAATCGCATCAATCTTCGTGATGAGGCACAAGAGAAGGGAGTCCGAGGCAGGGGGCCAGCCCTCCTATTCTTTGGCAACCGCTGCCTCAACGAGGCCGACAAAACAGCCAATATCCGGCTTCGAACCAAGTGGTTCGCCCTGGGTGGCATGCCAATAATTCCACTTGCGTCGTATCGGTTCAAATGCAAAGGAACTCCTGGTAGATGGTTTGGGGGGGACACCGAGCAGCGAGTTATCGACCGCGTTCCATTGAATTGGCCTCAAGTATTTCTGACATGGGCGAAAACCGCGCTCGTCATTCTTCTCGTTATTCTTCTCTTTGTCGGATTCGCATGGTTTCAGGAGCATCGAAGTCGGTAATCTTAGCTCATGCTGCATAGCTTAATGCGATCCCAGGCGAGTGACTGGCGAACCGGAAACTGACCCACAACCGGGTCTCTCAGCAACCGATTATCTCCAGCTTTCAGCCCTCGATTTCAGCCGCGATCCTGGTTCTCATCTCGTCTGGCAGCGCGGGCATCGCCCCCGGCTGAGAGGCCACCCACGCACCCCATCGGTTCCCGGCCTCGTTCAGCGTGGCCAGCCCGGCGCCGCGCAGCAGGTAATGCGCCAGCGCCGCCGCAAACGCATCCCCAGCCCCGATTGTGTCGGCTACTTTGATCCGGATGCCGGGATGCTCATGGCACTCGTCCCGCCTGACCAGCAGGCTCCCATGCTCGCCGCGGGTGATCGCCACCATCTCCAGCGGCGGAAACTCCTCCAGCAGCCGCAGCGCGCCCAGCCGCAGCCAATCGCCAGACGGCCCCTCGTCCGCAGGCAAGCCCAGAAGCCCCAGCACCAGCGGAAGCTCAACGTCGTTCATCTTCATCACCGTCGCCAACTCCAGCGACTCCTGTATCACTTCGCCGGAGTAAAACGGCGCGCGCAGGTTCACGTCGAAGACCCGCACGCACGCCGACGACGTTTGAGCCACCAGCGTCTGGACGGTCTGCCGCGACTCCGGCGAGCGCTGCGCCAGCGACCCGAAGCAGATGGCGTCCGCCCGCTCGGCCAGCCGCACCCACTCGTCTGTCAGCTCCAAAAAATCCCACGCCGCCGGCTGGTGGATGGTGTAGCGCGGCTGCCCGGCCTCGAACTCCACAGTCACCCGGCCTGTCTCATGCGCCGGGTCAATCTGCACCGCGCTCGCGTCCACGGGCATCGCATCCAGCCGGTCCATCGCCCCGCGGCCCAGATCGTCGCGCCCAATGCGGCTGAGGATGGCCGCGTGGTTGCCCAGCCGCCCCGCCATCACGCTGAAATTGGCCGGCGCGCCGCCCAATAACCCCATCGACATGGACCCGTCGATGGGGGCCCCGCCCAACTGCGCCCCTTCCGGCAGCAAATCCCACAACAACTCGCCCAATCCCAAAATCAGATGCGATTCACTCAAAGTCCTGCTCCCGCTTTTGCAGGGCCCACCGTCGCGCACGGCTCCCACTCCCTGATTCCTGATCTCTGCCCTCTGATGTCTGATGTCTGCCCTCACCCAACAAGTCTCCAAATCGAGCAGTCCTCCGCATTCGACGATGCGTATTCCCCTTCCGGCTGGTTGGACAAAATCTTGTGATCGGCGATGGCATCCGCCCGCGACCGCTTCACCTCGCCTTTGAACAGCCTTACAAAACCCGACTGCGCTTCCAGCACACGCTCCTGCTCGTTGTTCACGTACAGAAGGTCCAATTGCCCGGATCGGCCGGCGAAGCCCTTCTTGAGCGCCCGCAGCAGACGCCGCAGCACCGGGGCACCAAACGGGTTGAAGAGAAACGCCACGCAAGGCCCATCGGGGAACCGGAACTCGACCGCATCGCCGCAAACCATTCGCATCGGTGCCCGCGCCCGGCCGGCCGCCCGCCACGCCGCCGCGTTCTTTCGCGCGATCCGCGCAAGCGTGGAATTCAGCTCCACTCCCACCACCTCGCGGAAGGGCAGCTCCGAGGCCAGCAGCACCGCCCGCCCCATCCCCGCGCCCACATCCACAAACGCTAACTCGTCGATCTCCGCCGCCGGCCTGCTCCTCCGCCAGCGCGCCACCAGCGACTTGAAGACGGAAGGAGCAACCCCGTAGTAGGCCGTGTTATGCCGGTCGTGCAGGTGGCCGCTCATCAGGTGCCGGCCCGCGACCAGCCCGCTCGTCCGCACCCCAAACTCCAGGTCGAAGGGATGCCGCATGTACCCATCCCCAACCGTCAACCCCGGCAACAGCCGCCGCTTTGGTTGCGCCGCCTCACCGATTTTCGTCATCTCGTCAACTTTCACGGTTGAACCATAGTACATGGCGCAAACCTTCGAGCAAGACCTTGCGAACCGGCTTGAAGGCACTTTCGGAGTGTATCCGGCCGCGCAGGCTCACTGATCCAGAACCCTGGCCCGCCCCAACCGTCGTAGACTGGAAGGGTCGCATCAGGATTCCCCATGAAGAAGCTTGCCATCGGTCTCTACGCCGCCGTCACCGTCGCCCTCATGGTCTGGGGCTTCTACCAGGCCATCTACGTCGCGCCCGACGAGCAGACTATGCACGAAGTCCAGCGCATCTTCTACTACCACGTCCCCTCGGCCATGGTCGCATTCCTCTTCTTCGCCATCTCGCTGGCCGGCTCTTCATGCTTCCTGGCCTTTCGCCGTAATCGCGCGGAGTGGGCGCAGATCTCCGACGCCTGGGCACTGGCCGGCGCAGAGGTTGGCGTCGTCTTCTGCACCGTCGTCCTCATCACCGGGCCTATCTGGGGCCGCCGCGCATGGGGCATCTGGTGGACCTGGGACGCCCGGCTGACCACCACCCTCGTCCTATGGCTTATCTACGTCAGCTATCTGCTGCTGCGCCGCTTTGCCGCCGGACCGCAGATGCAGACGCTGGCTGCGGTACTCGGTATCTTCGGCGCCCTCGATGTACCGATCGTCTATATGTCGAACCGCTGGTGGCGCACGCAGCATCCGGCCCCAGTCTTTGGCGGCGATGCCGACTCGGGCATCAAGGACCCCGCTATGCTGGCGGCCTTCGGCTGGAATGTCGTCGCCTGGCTGGCCTGGGGACTGCTCATCCTTGGCATTCGATATTACGTCGAGCGCCGGCAGCAGCGGATCGCGGCCCAGGAAGCGCAGGACGCCCTCGACGCCTGAGTCCACGCACGAACCTGCCTCGGAAGGACAGACCAATGGATCAAAGAGCGATTCTCGATCACCAGTTCACTGTCGCCGCCTACGCCATCACCTGGGCCATTCAGCTTGGTTATGTGGCCTGGCTCGCCCTCAGATGGCGGGCGCAAAAGCGAGACGCAGCCCGCAACTCCTTCGATCCGCGGTAAGGAGACTTTGCACCTCCCGATGCGGGGCGGCACTGCATTGCCTGGGAAGAACGGCTGAACGGATATCCGAGCTTACGCCCGCGTCACCCTTGCGGAATTTCCAGCGCGCCGGTGAGGGTGGAGACCTTTTCGACTTGGTGGGCGCGGCACCAGGATTCTAGCTCGCCGGCCAGACGTTCGCAGGCGCGGGGGTCGGCGAAACTGGCAGTTCCAACCTCAACGGCGGTGGCGCCGGCCAGCAGGAACTCGACAGCGTCTTCCGCAGTGACGATGCCGCCCATGCCGAGGATGGGAATCTTTACGGCGCGCGCCGCTTCGTAGACCATGCGCAGGGCGATGGGCTTGATGGCCGGTCCCGAGAGGCCGCCGGTAATGTTGGCCAGGCGCGGCCTGCGGGTCTCGGCGTCGATGGACATAGCCACCCAGGTATTGGTCAGGCTGAGCGCGTCGGCACCGGCGTGGGCGGCGACTTTGGCCATCTGCGCGATGGAGGTCACGTTGGGCGAGAGCTTGACGAAAAGCGGGCGTTTGGCGGCGGACTTGGCCTTGCCGACAAGATATTCGAGGGAGCTGGGATCGGAGCCGAACGCCATGCCGCCAGCATGAACGTTGGGGCAGGAGACGTTCAACTCATAGGCGGCGATGCCTTCGGCCTGATTGAGCCGTTCTATGACGCCGATGTACTCGCCCACCGTGGAGCCGAAGACGTTGACGATGACCTTCGCGTGAGGATAGCGCTTGAGCGCAGGCAGCTTGCGGGCGATGAAGTCCTGCACTCCCACGTTCTGGAGTCCGATGGCATTGATCATGCCGGAGGCGGTTTGGACGATGCGCGGGGGGGCATTGCCGGGCATGGGCTCGAGCGAGATGCCCTTGGTGACAAAGCCGCCGATGCGCTCCAGCGAGACGATCTCTTCGAATTCGATGCCGTAGCCAAAGGTGCCGCTGGCGGCGATTACCGGGTTGACCAGTTCCAGGCCGGCCAACGAAACTCTCATGTCGGTCTTCACGTGCGGCAATCTTCCTCTTACGGAGATCAGGGATCAGGGATCAGGGATCAGAGATCAGTGGTCAGCTTGCGCGCCGGCCGGGCGAATTGGCTTGACGGCCTCGGTGAGCACGCGGCCCACAGCCGCCGAGGGCTGATTGACGCCCGCCAGCGAGGCCAGAGTGGCCGCCATATCCACCGGGGCTACTCGTCCATGATACTCGCCTGGGACGAAGGGCGCGCCGTAGAAGGCCAGGGGCACATGGCGGTCGTAGGACCAGGGGCTGAAGTGAGTGGTTCCGATGGAGCCGTGCAGATCCTCCATCTGGTATGCGCCCAGCACCAGCATCACATACCAGTTGCCGTGGTCGGCGTAGCTGTGCGCCAACAGCCGGCCCCACTCCGAGGGCGGCAACTGGCTGTGAGCCAGATCGAGTCGCGTATAAACCCCCGTTAGCTGAGGTGTGGGCGGAAGGCGGTGCAGCTCGGGCGACGGAAGCACAGTCAGGGGAGGAAGCATGGCTTGCGTAACCGGGGGCGGTTCCGGGACGGGAGGGACGATGGCCTCGGTTAGCAGCCCGGAGACCGCGTCTTCGGCGGCCTTTTCGTCAACTCTGGCCTTCTCGAAGGCCCGGCGGTCGAGGACAATGTAGGGCAGATCGGGGCCAGGCAGGATGTATTGAAGCTCCTTGCCGGGCGAGTAGCGGGCGTTCAACTCCTCGTTGAGCCTGGCGTAGAGCTTGTCGAGGTCGACGACCGCCGAGTCGATGCCAAGTTTGGCGGCATCGGCGGGGATGGGCGGAATGCCGTGGTCGGCCGAGAGCGCCAGCCAGACGTTCTGGAGACCGACGGTCCGGTCGAGCCAGGTATCGAAGGCGTCGAGGTCGCGATCCAGGCCGAGGATCATCTGCTCCTCGGAATCTGAATCAGGACCGAACTGGTGGCCTTGGATGTCGTTTGCCGAGAGCGAAACGACGAGCAGATCGGTCACGCCGTTCTGGCCGAGCTTTTCGCCGGCGATAAGCGCCTTGGCGAAGTCCAGCTCGTAGCGGTTGGCGGCCGGAGTTCTGCCCACCAGCTCGTAGAACTGCGTGGTTCCCTCGACCATGGCCTCGCGGGCAGCCTGAGCCACGCGGCCGCTCGCGTTGAAGGTCCGCGCCCACTCCGGCAGGTGCTCCATGTAATAGGTTGAGGTAGTGAACTGGCCGCTAGAGTTGTCGATCCAGAAAGCCCCGTTGGCACTCTGGCCCGCTGGCAAAATCGCTGCGCGGTCCTTGAGCGAGACGCCGTAGACGCGCGAGCGGCCGTCGGTGGCCAGGCGCAGCTCGTCGCCCAGGGTGGTGGCGCGCAGGTTGCGCGGCGAGGCGCCGATGAGATACTTGAGCGCGGTATCCGGCGCGCCGGGCTGGTTGGCGGGGATCGAGGCCGCGGGCAGATCGACAAGCTGATAGCGCTCGTCTTCAACCGAGCTCACCTTGTGATCGCAGGAGCGCGTGGCGTCCCAGAACTCGTTGGCCTCGATGCCGTGGCCGTCCGTGTATGCGCCGGTGCCGATGGTGGCGTGGCCGGGAGCGGTCTTGGTGTTGGCGTAGTCGAAGTAGCAGTCGGTGAACCATGCGCCCTCGTTCATGAAGAGGTTGAAACCCCGGCCCTTGAACTCGGCGCGGTCGCGGTTCAGGTAGTCGCCGCGAAACTGATCGATGACCACGATGACAATGAGCTTGGGGCGGCCCGCGTAGGCCTGGGCCGGCGCCGAAGCCGGCAGCAGCAAAGCAAGAAGCGCGCACATGCCGCAGAGAAGAAGGAATTGCAAAGAGACGCCGCGATTACGCATGGTTCAAATATAGGCAAGAATCGCGGCGCAGGCAGCGAATTGAAGCTAGGAAAAC
>CAWCWQ010000154.1:0-9135 GCA_963799145.1 uncultured Acidobacteriaceae bacterium
CCCGCGCATCCGGCTTCTGGTCGTCAAAAGGCATGCCGTCGAGTTCCCCCAGGATGACGCCGATACCGAGGGATGGGTGGCTTCGACCCCTGAAACCGCCAGGGATTTCTCCGCGGTTGCCTGGTACTTCGCCCGCGAGATCGAGCAGCGCGAGCATGTGCCGGTGGGCGTCATCGACTCCACCTGGGGCGGGACGGTGGTCGAGGCCTGGACGCGCATGGAGGCTCTGGGCGAAGACGCGGCCCTGGCGCCCATCTTTGTTTACTGGGGCAGGATGACGGAGCGCGAATCGGATGCGCTGATCAAAGACAAAGATGAACAGAGGCAGCGGGACGAGGCCAGAGCGCAGGGCAAGCCCGAGCCGCAGTTCCCCTGGCATCCGCAACTCGCCAGTTGGAGCCCCGGCGAGCTTTACAATGGCATGATCGCCCCGCTCACCCCCTTCCCCATCCGCGGCGTCATCTGGTACCAGGGCGAAAGCAATAGCATCGTCGATCGAAACCCAAATCTGTATGGCCGCGTATTCGGCACCATGATTCAGGATTGGCGCCGCCAGTGGGGCGTGGGTGACTTCCCCTTCCTCTACGTGCAGATCTCAAACTTTACTTCCGCCCCGATCGAGGATTGGGCCATCGTCCGCGAACAGCAGTTGAAGACCCTGGCGCTGCGCGACACCGCTATGGCCGTCACCATCGACATCGGCGATCCCGGCAACGTGCACCCTACCGACAAGATCGATGTTGGCCACCGCCTGGCACTCGCGGCGCGCGCGCTCAGCTATGGAGAAGCCATCGAGTACTCCGGGCCAGTCTATCGCCAGGCAACGCCGGAGGGGAGCGCGATTCGCGCTTGGTTCGACCATGCCAAAGGACTGGCGGCCAAGGACGGCGCGGTCACAGGCTTCGAGGTTGCCGGCGTCAACGGCAAGTTCTCGCCCGCCACCGTGACGATCGAGGGCGCTACGGTGCTGGCTGCGAGTCCATCTGTGGCCGAGCCGCTGTATGTGCGCTACGGTTGGGCCAACAGTCCCCAGTGCAACCTCTTCAACGGCGAAGGACTCCCCGCCTCTCCGTTTACTTCGGCGCCGTAAAGGCCCTGGGGCGAGGCCTCTTCTTGCGCGCGTCGCCCATGCGCGGGCCGGCGCTTGGGAGGGCTTGGTTCAAGTCCGCCGTCTGCGGGCAAGCCGCCAGGCTTTAGGCCGCCGTTACAGGTCATCGCTGCAATTCACGCCACCTGGGATCGGCCAGAACTACAGAGGTTTCAATCTGGCGATCGGGAATGATCCAGTATTTCTTGAGCAGCCGCTCGGTCTCGGCGCGGCCGACGAACGCAAAGCCGTGGCGCTCGTAAAAGCGGATCGCCCAGACCGCGTCCGCCCATGTGCCGACCAGCATCGGAGCGCTGGCCAGCGCCTGTAAATGCGCGAACAAACGCCCTCCGATCCCTTGACTCTGGCTCCTGGTGCGGACATAGGCGTGGCGGATGAGAGCCACGTCCTGAACCTGTTGCAGGCCCATTACGCCCTCCAGAACCCCGCGCTCCTCCCAACCCCAGAAGACCACACCATCGCCGATCTCATGGCGCAGTTCCTCCACTGACATGTAAGGCTCCGCCCAGCGATCCGCGGGGATGATCCCCTTGTAGGCCTGGGCGGCGTCGTTGATAATGGCCCAAATCGGCTCGAAGTCGCGCTCGCCGCAGCGTCGAATCATGCTGGCTTCCCTTGCTGTGATGGATTAGCTGATCCCATTGTAACCGGGGGGCAGAATCGAGGCTCGCCGGACCTGATGCATCCCCTTCGGTTCATTGCGCCGATGGGGATCCGGGCCACCCGCCTTCTTCCCGATTCCGGAGGAATATCCTGTATCCTGCTTGCAAACACAGTTTCCTGTCATCATCAAGTACTCAAGGAGCAAACGTATGCATAGCGTTCAAGCGCGTCCTTTCCTTGTTCTCTTTACAGTCTGGATTGCCCTGGCCGCCTGTCTGGCAGCCTGCCAATCGCATTCAAATCCGAGCACCGCAGCCACGCCTCAGCCATCTCCGGCCTCGCAATCCTCCTCAGGAACGCTCAAGATTGTGAGCAACCCCGAAGGAGGCCAGTTTGCATACGGGTCGCTGACCGGCAAGGGCACACTGCCCCAGGCGATGACATACATGCTGCGGCAGGTTCACACCTACTTCGGTGACAAGCCGCAGGTGGGCAATTTCCTTCAATCGCACGACGGGAATTCGCTGGCGACGTTCTTTACGCTGACGGCAAAAGGACAGCCGATGGCCGGTTTGGTCATCGTGTCGATGCAGAGCGGGAAACCGCCGGAAGTCGCGGTTCTTTTCGACACGGCCAGCCGCTTCCCAACCACCGAACCTTCGCTGATGCGGGCGTTGTCCGCCGCTCAACAATCAGGTGGCGGCACGGCCGGGGGAACAGGCTCCCATGCGCAGGCCCAGCCGGTCTCCACCGCTGCAAGCCAGCCGGAGCGGCTAACCATGGCTACCGGTGGAGATCGGTCGGCCTCGATCGGCATGCCTGCCGGTTGGCGCATCACCGGAGTGGCGGGCGGTCAGCTCACCGCCGAGGGACCGCGCGGCGAAACGGTGGGGCTGGGCCTGCTTTACCAAGGGATCGTCGATCCCCGCAGCCCGCAGTCGCAGATGCAGGCCCGCTATCGAAATGGCGGGTTGCCGCCCCTGGTCTGCCCGCTGACCAGCGATCTGTTTCCCGCATTTGTGAGCGTCAGCAATCAAGTGCGAAAGAACCTGCGCCAGAGCCAGGGAACCTACAAGCTGATCTCGTCCACGGCTCTGGAGCCGGATGGGGGTCCGGTACGCCCCATGCAGTTCATTTTCACGGTTGACTTCAATGATGGGATTGGGCCGCGAAAGGGCAGTGTGCGAGTTGGCGCCATGCACGTCAACGGCGCGCCGACATGGGCAATGACTGTCAGCACGTCCAGTACTCCGGTCAAGTACGCCGATGCGGAAAACGCCACGCTGTTGGCGGTAATCCGGTCCTATAGCCAGAATGCGGCGGTTATCGGCCAGGAGAGTGCAGCCGACATGTCCCGAATCCGCGCCGTCGGTCAGATGGTAAGCCAGAATGCGGCCGCGGCCGATGCGCGCCGCAAGGCGAGCAGCCAGGCGTATGAGCAGCATAATGCTGACCTGGACTGGCAGAGCGCGATCAACGAGAACTACATCCTGGATCGCTCGGTGGTGGGAATTGCGGGGACCGGCGCCCATGCGACCGTGAGCAACAATCTGGCGGATGCTCTGGTGAAGTCGAATCCCAACCAGCTCGAATATGTTCCCAATCAGCAGCTTATCCAAGGAACGGACTACTAGGTCTGTGACTGCTTGAAGTTGTAACTACTACGGGTGCCCCACCCTCGCCGCGTACTTGGTTTTGCGGCCAGCGTGGGAGGCACAGAATCACGCGGTCAGGGACCTAGAGGTTTGTCGGGGATAGATCGATCCACACTACGGACGAAGAGATGTCTGTGGGGCCCCGAGCCTTATGCGTCCCATTTGTTACTCCTGGGAGCTGCAACATCTGCCGATGGATTCCGAAGCTCTATTCTTGCTGCGACGCCGAGCCAGAGCCAGGCGCTGCTTCCTCCCTGAGAAATGCTTGACTGAGCGTGCCCTTCCTCTGTGCGATCGGCAACAGCGTCGGGTAGAACTGCGCAAATGTCGTGTCTACCGCGCCATGGTCTGTGTGACAGGTGTAGCAAGGCGCGCCATGGGGAACTAGCGTGCCGTTCCCATTCGGCGAATCGAACGAAAAGAAGGCCCACTTGCCCGCAAACCGGGTTTCGTCTTTCACGTGGACCTCGAAGCCCATCACTTCCGCGCCTTGGAAATGCCCCTGTAAATTGATCGAGCCTTTGCTCTTCGCCTCTCTCGCCTCCAGAACCATCACGGTCTTGTCGGGCCACGCGCCCGTTCTTAGAAAGCTCCGATAGGCTTCGGGGTTGACAAATACATTGTCGAACATCGAGTGGCCTTGCATCTCGGCGGTCTTCGGGTTATAGCTCATGTCAATGCCGGAGGTCAGGTAAATCCATTCGCGATAGTTCGTGGGTGGCAACAGCTCACCGCTTTGGCTATAGTTGGGTGCGGCGTTGGATGCCGCCATTGCAATCCTGGACGGGCGATTAGCGAGCGAAACGGTGACGGCGGCCGCGACCAGACATGCCGCCGCCGTTGAAGCAAGGATCTTGGGGAACACGGCGACCTCCGATGGCACTGATACGGACCGGCTCGCTCGAAAGTTCCTGGCGGCTTCCGCCGGGCGCCACAGGTCTCAAAGGCGAGAGTGGAGACACTCGGTGCTATCCCATGTCCGAGAATCCGGAGAAGGGCGCCCTCTCATCTCGGGGTGGTCAGACTTGCGTGCCCGGCAACTGTCTTGAAGATGGCACCTAAATGGAATGGACGGCGCCGCCGATAGTGGGTATGCTGACTTTTCGTGAACCGGATATCAAAAGCGTGGGCGCTCGCTCTGTTCCTTTTTGTGTCTGGGGCGGTGTGCGCCCAAGAGTACAGCTTCAGGTATTTCGGGGTTGCGGAGGGGCTGAACAACCTGACGGTGCGGACCGTCTACCAGGACCGGGTGGGCTTTCTTTGGGTGGCTACGGTCAATGGATTCTACCGTTACGATGGGGAGCGATTCGAGGCCTTTGGAGCGGCGCAGGGAGTGCCGTCCAGCCCTGGCGCCGCATTTGGCGACGCCCCCGACGGATCGTTGCTTGCGGGGGGTACGTTCGGCCTCCTCCGCCTGCGCGGGGACCATTTTGAAAAGGTTCCGGGGCCCTTCAAGAGCGTCGGTGAGTTGGAGGGAATCCAGGCGGATGGGAAGGGCCATACCTTTCTGAACACGGAACGCGGCCTGATGGAGCTCTCAATGGAGCCGGGCAAGGACGGCTTTGCGGTGCGCCCGATCCCGCCGCCGGCGGGCACGCTTGAGACCTCGGTGAACGGCGTTCCGGAGGCTGGCGGGATTCTGATCGATGGGGACTCGATCTGGTACGGATGCGGGCTTGCACTGTGCCATCTGGAGAAGACCGGGACTCGAGTTTATGGAACAGAGAGCGGACTGCTGGCTCGCGCCGTGGTGGACATCCGGAAGGATTACAACGGGGATCTATGGCTTCGCTTGCGGAACGGAGGCGTCTTCGTATTGCAGTCCGGCCAGAGCCGATTGCGCAGACCCATCCTGCCCAATCCCAATCAGACCCTGACCGGCATTCCATCCACGGATGCGGATGGGAGGGTCATGCTTCCATTGCCCGATGGAATGCTGATAGGGGATGAGCGCAACTGGCAAAAGATCGACCACGCGGCGGGACTGCGTGGATCGGTCTACAGAACCTTCGAGGATCGCCAGCACACTTTATGGATCTGCATGGCGGGCCGGGGAGTTGTGGAGTGGCGCGGCTACCGCGAATGGGAGAACTATACGGTGGCCAGTGGGCTGGTGAGCGATTCGGTTCACGCAATTCTGCCGCAGCCGAATGGGCTGATTTGGGCCGGTGCCGATGGAGGGCTGATGCGCGGTGAGCGGAAGGGCGCCGGCATCCAATGGAAGAAGGTTCCGGGATTGGAGGGCATGAACGTCAACGCCGTTCGGGCGGGTCCGGACGGGGCGTTATGGCTGGGCATCGACCCGGCCGGCCTGGCGCGCATGGACCCGCGCGCCGGCCGTTTGAAGTGGCTGAGCAACGCGCAGAACCTGGTAAGGTCGGTCTTCGATTTGCGATTCGATCGCCAGCGCCGCTTATGGATTGGAATGGATGGGGGCCTCTTTATGGCCCAGGCTCCCTATGAGAAGTTCGAGCGCGTCGCCGCGCTTCCAGCCGTGCGCGTCCGGACGATCGTCGAAGGGACCGACGGCACGATCTGGGTGGGGGGAATAGGTGGACTCTTTTCGCTGACCAACGGGCAGTGGAAGAACTGGACCGAGGCCGATGGGTTGAGGAGCCGGCAGGTGCTCTCGCTGGGTGTGGGCACGCAAGGAAAGATATGGGTTGGTTATCGCTTCATCAGCGGAATGGATCGCGTTCATCTTGAGCCGCGTGGACTGGCCATCGAAAAGAACGTCCAGAGGGCCGGCTCGAATGGAATTGTCTATTTCATCGAATCCGACGCCGCGGGGCGCATTTGGGCGGGCAGCGATCACGGCGTGGACGTGTGGGATGGCGCGCGTTGGAGCCACTACGGGATGAGCGATGGATTGATCTGGGACAACTGCGGCCAGAACGCCTTCGCGGCGGAGCCGGACGGCACGGTCTGGATCGGCACCAGCGGCGGACTCTCGCGTTTCAAGCCGACTCTGCGGCAAAGCGTGAAGGCGCCGATCAAGGTTGTGTTCACCAACCTCTCTGTGGGAGGGACGGATGTGTCCAGCCTGAGCTACCCCTCGTTCGACGTACACGCCAACTCTCTTCAGGCTCGCTACTCGGCGTTGAATGCATCCCGTGAGAATGCGGTTGTCTTTCGCTACCGCATGGAGGGAATCAGTTCCGCCTGGACCGAGACCACGCAGCGGGAGTTGCAGTTTGCCGGCCTGGCGCCCGGGAATCTCAGGCTGGAGATCGAAGCGCAGGACAGCGATGGCGTTTGGGTCGCGGAAGGAGCCGAGTTCGCTTTCAGAATTCTCACGCCGTGGTATCGAACGTGGTGGTTCTCTGCCCTGTGCGGGCTGATCCTTCTTGGAGGGACTTGGCTGGTCTTCCACGTGCGGATGGCCGAGGCCAGAAGGAAGGAGCACGATCTCCGGTTGCTGATGGAGGCGCAGAAAACGATCGAGAACCTGGCCTTCTTCGATCCGCTCACTGAACTGCCCAACCGCAGGATGCTTCTCGACCGGCTGCGCAAAAGCCTTGCCACCAGCGAGCGCAAAGGCCGGTTACAGGCCATGCTGTTCGTGGATCTGGACAGGTTCAAGATGGTCAACGATTCGTTTGGCCATCAGGCAGGCGACCTGCTGCTACAGGAAACGGCACACAGGCTGACCAGCTGCACCCGCAAGATCGATACCGTGGCGCGATTGGGCGGAGATGAGTTTGTTGTGATCCTGGAAGAGTTGGGCGAGCGGCCCGAGGATGCGGCGGCGCGGGCGAAGAGGATAGCCGAGAAGATACTTGGGGTAATCAGCCAGCCTTATCAGCTTCTCGGCCACGAGTGCTTCATTACTTCGAGCATCGGGATCACGATCATTGGAGACCGCCAGCAGGGCACGGATGAAGTGTTGCAACAGGCCGATATTGCCATGTATCAGGCCAAAGCGGCAGGGCGCAACGCGCTGCGTTTCTTTGAGCCGGCCCTACAGACCGCCGTCAATGCCCGCGCGTCGATGGAGGAAGAGTTGCGCACGGCGGTCAGGGAAAAGCAATTCCTGCTCTACTATCAGCCTCAGTTGGACCACGGTGTCGTGGTGGGCGCGGAGGCCCTGGTGCGGTGGAAGCATCCCACCCGCAACATTGTGGCTCCAGGCGAATTTATCCCCCTGACCGAGGAGACGGGGCTGATTCTGCCGTTGGGAGAGTGGATACTCGACACGGCCTGCAAGCAAATTGCGACTTGGGCGAAGGCCGAGGAAACCGCCCATATCGTAGTGTCGGTAAACATCTCTGCCCGCCAGTTCCGGCAGCCTGACTTTGTAGAACAAGTGCTGGCGACGCTGGAGCGAAGCGGAGCGAATCCCAATAACCTCAAGCTCGAACTTACCGAGAGCATGTTAGTGGACAATCTTGACGAAATGATCGCCAAGATGACTGAACTCAAGCAATGCGGACTGCGGTTCTCGCTGGACGATTTTGGCACTGGCTATTCCTCGCTGAATTACCTGAGGCGCCTTCCACTGGACCAGTTGAAGATTGACAGGTCGTTCGTAAACGATGTTTTTGCGGATGCTGGAAGTGCCGCGATCGTGAGAGCCGTCATGGCCCTGAGCCGGGCACTGAGCCTGCCAATCATTGCCGAGGGCGTGGAAACGGAAGAGCAGCGTGAGTTCCTCGACGGTCTCGGCTGCCAAGCCTACCAAGGTTATCTCTTCAGCCGGCCGGTGCCGCTGGAGGAGTTCGAGAGGTTACTTGCGCGGCAGGAGAGCATGGCCTGCCAGGATGCCGAGTAATACCTTGCGGCGCGCGATCCAGGGCCTTGGAAACTGAAGGCTCCGCCCAGCGGTCCGCGGGGATAGGGCTCTTGTAAGCTGGGCGGCGTCGTTGACTATGGCCCAGATGGGCTCGAAGTCGCGCTCGTCGCAGTGTCGAATCGTGCTGGCTTCCTTTGCGGCGATGGATTCGGAGGTTCCATCGTAATCGGAACGCCGAATCTGCTTGCTCTTGGCGTTTGGCGGGCGGTCCGGCACGCGAAAAACGGCGGAAAACGGCAGGCAATGATTACCGGTCAGCCAACAGGCGGAATTCTCAAGCTACTCATACGTAGAGACTTACGACAGAATCCAGAGTGGAAATATACCCCCTGGGGGTATAGGGGGGTAGGGGTGCGCGGACCGGGGACATTTCTGACAGATTGGACCGGGGAGATACCTGACGCGGCGGGGGGCAATTCGGCGCGAAGGCCAATTGATTGGATAGAGGCGTCGCATGAGACTATTGTGCGCTCACACTCCGTAATTCCCGGCGGGCGGCATTCTACAGCGATGATCTGGAGAAACAGAACCGGATGGTTGACGATCATGTCTCCCACCCTTCCGCAAAGAACGGCGGGTGGCCACGGTCTCAAAAGGCATCTTATCAAGTTGAGGGTGCCCCCGGGGCCCTCGCTTTTGGGGACCGGGGAGGGGGAGTCGGACTGCCGGAAGCGCATCCTCTAAGGCAGTTGCCAGCCTCTCTCGCGAGCTGTCCATTCGGATTCGATCTCTACGGTTCCGCGGAGGCCCGTCCGATAGTGGCGAAAGCTTGACCACTTCCAATCCTCTGGCTTTGCCACCAGCCCTCGACGAAACGGATTGCGATGAGTGTAGCGCGGCTTCTCCACGAACTTGGCGTGCGCCGGGACGTAGAAATCATAGTAATGTGCCTGACAGGGAGGCCTTTCGCTGCCACGCGCCGAGACGGATAACTCGATGGCCTGAACGGCCCTGGATAATAGCCCCCGCTGGTCTGC
>CAWCWQ010000155.1:0-6603 GCA_963799145.1 uncultured Acidobacteriaceae bacterium
CGGCGGACGAGATGATCCACATGGCGGTGGAGCAGTTCCTGCCGTCGGTGGGCGCGGGCGCGCTTATCACTGTTGTGCTGGTTCGCGCTGTTCCGGCGGCACTTTGGATGCTTCCTGGACTCTGGCAGGTGGTCTTCAGCCTCGGCGTGTTTTCGTCTTGCCGGTTTCTGCCGCGCCCAATGGCCGCGGCGGGCGCTTGGTATTTGCTGACGGGGCTGATCTGCATCGGGCTGGGCGACAGCCGCGCTCTCTCGCCGTGGGCCATGGGCGTCCCGTATGGGGCGGGACAACTGCTGGTGGCGGGGATTCTGTTCTTCACAGCAAAGGAGGGCCGCGATGAAAGCTAAGGCTCCATCGAGCGAAGGCCGCTTTGCCTATGAAGGCCTGGATCGCGTGATTCACGAGCGCGCCCGACTCAGTGTGCTGACATCTTTGGTGACGAATCCCAAGGGGCTGGCCTTCGGGGATCTCAAGCAGCTTTGCGCTCTTACCGACGGCAATTTGAATCGGCATCTGCGCGTGCTGGAAGAAGGAGGGCTGGTTGAGATTGTGAAGAAGATTGACCGCAATCGTCCGCTGACGGTCTGCCGCATCACGGCATTTGGCCGGGAGCGCTACATCGAGTACCTTACCACGCTGGAGCAGGTGGTTCGGGATGCGGCGAAGGGCACCCAGGAAAGATCGGCGTCCGGTCAGGTGGACGGCCTGACGCCATCGCGAGCGTGAGTTTTTTTGTGAAATAACTTTGCAATGCAAAGCGAAGAAACGCAAGGAGGAAAGAAAGTGAGTGATTTTTCGATATTGCAATCGAGCGTGCAAGCCAGGACAAAGTCCAGGTCAATGGGTGTGAAACTCATCGTCGTGTGCGGGCTGGCTCTGCTTATGACCATCCCTGCGCTGTTTGTTGGGGGGTTGGTAGAGGACAGGACTTCCCGAGCCGCGGATGTCACAAGAGAGGTAAGCGGCCATGTCGGCGGCCAGCAAACATTTCTCGGACCGACCCTTGCGATTCCCTATACCATTCCACCCCAATCCAAGACCGACTTTGAGAAGCATGGCATGTATTTGGTGTTCCCTTCGCAAGCTCGCAGCTGTTGTAAAAACCGCAACGGAAGAACGACGCCGTTCGCTCTTCAAGGTTCCGGTCTTCCGGGCGGACTTGCAACTCGATGCGACATTCGATTTAACTGGAGTGCCGGCCGCGGCCCCGCCACACGCCGAGCTCGACTGGAGCCGCGCCGAGATCGTGGTTGGGGTAAGCGACGCGCGCGGAGCGCTGGCCGATGCCACGTTAACGGCGGGCGGTAAGACAATGACTCTGGTGCCTGCGCAGATTGCCCAGGACATTTCTATCGGGGGCGATCAAAACCAGCGAATCAAGGTGACGCTTTTCGGCGCAAAGGCCGATGAGGTTGCAAAGCCAAATGCGCAATTCAATGTAACCTCGGCCTTGCGGTTTTCCGGCGCGCGGCGGATTGCCGTGCTGGCATATGGCAAGACCACTCACCTCACCATGCAGGGCGATTGGCCTAGTCCGGGATTCGATGGAGGATTCCTGCCTCTCAACCGGACGGTGACAAGCAATGGCTTCACGGCAGAGTGGTCTGTACCCTTCATCGCCCGAGGAGTGCGCGCGGAAGGGGAAAGCGACTCGATCAGCGGGCTCGATGCAACCGCGCTCGGCGTTTCATTCGTCGAGGTGGCCGATCCTTATCAATCCGTCAACCGGTCCCTCAAGTACGTGGTTCTATTCCTGGGATTGCTCTTCCTCTCTTACTTCGTGTTTGAGGTTACAACCGGCAAGCGAGTTCATCCAGCGCAGTATGTTCTGGTGGGAATAGCTCAAATCATTTTCTATCTGCTCTTGTTGTCTTTGGCCGAGAGAATCGGCTTCGACTTGGGTTTTCTGATTGCCGGCGGAGCCACGGTAGCGCTGCTCTCGGCCAATGCTGGATGGGTGTTCGCCAGCCGATTGCAGGGCATAAGGGCGCTGGCCATCTTCACTTTGTTGTATGCGCTGATTTATATGCTCCTGCGGCTTGAGGACAATGCGCTGCTGGTGGGCGCGATTGCCAGCTTTGTGGCAGTGGCGGCCGCGATGTACTTGACCCGCTCGATCGATTGGTATAGCTCACTGTCTGTGACCGGCATTCCCGATCAGCAGGGCGCACCGCCGGTTCCGAAGGGCGCGGAGTAACACAGGAAAGCGGTGGAGAAAGTCAAAATGCCGATTGAGAAGAGTGGTGCAGCGTTATCTAGCGTCGGTTCGTGCTTTCGCATTTCCGCCGCCGTGGAGACGACGCCGCGCCAAGAAGTTAGATCCGGTTCCCAGCGAGGTAACTGCGGAATGCAAAGTGACACGCGTCAGGGATTGCACGTGGCCATCATCATGGACGGCAACGGGCGCTGGGCCACGCGGCGCGGATTGCCCCGCGTGGCCGGACATCGGGCCGGGGTAGGCGCCGCGCGCAGCGTTGTGGAGCACGCCCCCGATGTGGGCATCCGGAGCCTGACGCTCTATGCGTTTTCATCGGACAATTGGCGCAGGCCGGCAGAGGAAGTCAGCAGCATTTTCTGGCTGCTGCGAGCTTTTCTGCGCCTGGAAACGGAAGGACTGAAGAATCGCGGCGCACGATTGGAAGTGATCGGACGGCGCGACCGGCTGCCGGCCCCGCTGCTGCGCGAGATCGGCAAGGCTGAACAAGCAACCGCCGCGGGCCGCCGCCTTCATTTGCGGGTTGCGGTGGATTACTCTTCGCGCGATGCCATCACGCGCGCCGCCGCCGGCGTAACCGCGGCTCTCCACTCTGAGCCAGCGCCCTCGACAGGTGAGATGGGGCGCTTGCTTGGGCTGGCGCTGACCGCGGAGAGCGGCGAGGTGGACTTGCTGATCCGCACCGGCGGCGAAAAGCGTCTTTCCGACTTCCTGCTTTGGGAGTCCGCCTATGCCGAATTGATCTTCAGCGATCGCATGTGGCCGGAGTTCGACGCAGCCGATCTGGATGCCGCTCTGGGAGAGTTCAGCCGCAGAGAACGCCGATTTGGAGCGGTTCCACCGCATGCAGCGCAGACCGCGGCGATCGAACGCGGCATCTCGACATCGAATCCCATTGCTGATTACCCTGGAGGAGCCCATGCAAGAGCCTGACCATCTGCGGCGCATCCGGTTATGGCTCGCCATCTTCATTGCGGGCCTGGTTCTCAGCGGGATTACGGCCTTCCCTCTGCAAACTGAACTCCACTGGCTGCTTATTGTTCTCCGCGCCAGCATCCCCCAAGCCGCCGCGCAATCCGGGGGGATGATTCACTGGATCGAATCTGTCAACAACGCGGTTGGCAGAACAAACTCACTTTATCCCTTCCTTGCATACGGCACCGACTGGCTCGCTTTCGCTCACCTGGCGATCGCGGTTGCCTTTATCGGGCCCTTCATGGATCCCGTCCGCAACAAGTGGGTCATCATTTTCGGCCTAATCGCCTGTGCCGGTGTCATTCCGCTTGCACTTGCCGCCGGAGCTATCCGCGGGATTCCGTTGGGATGGCGGCTCATTGACTGCAGCTTTGGAGTTTTCGGCAGCGTGCCGCTGCTGATCTGCAGGCGATCGATCGCAGCGCTCGAACGTCTTCGACCCTCATAGGCCGATGGCCAACCTGAAGCTCTGTCCAAGAGGAGGCTGTGGACTTCCGTTGTGAATTGCTCTATCTTGTGGTCAGAGGAGTTCCCCCCTCCCCATGAGCATCTTCTCTCCTCGTCGGTATTTCACGGCGGTTGACCGATCTAGGCGCTGGTCTGCCTGGGCCCGCCGGTTTCAAGAGTGGAGATCGAATTCACCGCAACCGGCCCTCCCCTTGGAAGCGGATGCGCTCGAAACCTCGGCCAAGTTGCCGCCCGGTGCGGCGTCCATGAGATTTCGTTATTCATGCAGAACTCTGGGTGCCCCAGGTCCCTCGCAGTTGGGGACCTGGGAAGGCTCGAAATCATCAAAACGCGGGACTAGCGCGGCGATATCGAGAGCTGCATATTCGGCTTGCCTGCTTTTGTGCCTCGCCTTGGTCTCTTGCGGTGGAGGGTCCCAACCCGCTCCAAGTCCAGTGCCGCAAGCCGGCTTTTCGCTGACGGTAACACCAATGTCGCTGACAATCGCGGCAGGCGCGGCAGGCTCTCAGGCGAGCGTCCTGGCCACCCCGGTGAATTCCTTCAGCGGCAATGTCGCCGTCACCATCGCTGGACTTCCGGCTGGAGTGACTGCAAATCCCGCTACGCTCACTTTGGTTCCAGGCGCCGCGCAAAGCACAACACTGACAGCGGCGATAACCGCGGCGGCCTCCGCGCAGACTGTAACGTTCACGGGAACATCGGGCAGTCTCACTCATTCAGCCCCACTGGCTCTGACAGTTCAGGCCGCGGCCTTGACCAATGCGCCCGATGTCACCACCTATCGCTTCGACTTAGCGCGGGATGGGCTCAATGCCCAGGAGACAATACTGACGCTCAGCAATGTGAACTCCACGCAGTTCGGAAGGATCGGCTTCGACACAGTCGATGGTTTGGTGGACGCCGAGCCGCTGTACCTGGCCAACGTGCCTATCGGGAACAAGCTGCACAATGTTCTGTATGTGGTCACCGAACATGACAGCGTCTATGCCTTCGACGCCGACAGCGGCGCGCAACTCTGGAAGACTTCCATCCTCGGCACTGGTGAAACCACCAGCGACAACCGAGGCTGCGGGCAGGTTACGCCCGAGATAGGAATCACCTCCACGCCGGCGATTGATCGCAAGCAGGGCGCAAACGGCACCATCTTCGCCGTCGGCATGACCAAGGATGCAAGCGGGAACTACCACCAGCGGCTTCACGCGCTCGACATCGCAACAGGCACAGAGATCGGCGGCAGCCCTGCCGAGATCGCCGCAAGTTATCCCGGAACGGGGGACGGCGCATCGAACGGCAATGTCGTCTTCGAACCGGGCCAATACAAGGAGCGCGCGGCCCTCCTCCTGTTGAACGGCAACATCTATCTCGGCTGGTCGTCGCACTGCGACTTCAGACCATATACCGGCTGGGTGATGGCCTATAGCGAGGCCACCCTGCAACAGACGCAGGTGCTGAACGTGACGCCGAATGGCAGTGAAGGCTCCGTCTGGATGGCCGGCGATGGGATTGCCGCCGACAGCAGCGGGAATCTCTACTTCCTGGATGCCAACGGCACTTTCGATACCACATTTACCGCGAATGGCTTTCCTTCCAATGGGGATTTCGGCAATGCGATGATCAAACTGTCGACGAGCGGCAAACTGGCGGTGGCCGACTACTTCGAGACCTATAACACCGTGCCGGAATCGAACGCCGACTTGGACCTGGGATCGGGTGGCGAAATCTTGCTGCCCGACCAGGCGGACGCGAGCGGAACGGTCCATCGCCTTGTCGTGGGCGCGGGCAAAGACAGTAACATCTATCTCGCTGACCGGGATAACATGGGAAAGTTCAATGCCAGCGGGCCGATCGACACCAATATCTACCAGGAGGTCGTTGGCGCTCTGTCGGGGCAAGTCTTTTCCACGCCCGCATTCTTCAACGGGGTTCTTTACTACGGAGCGGTGGGCGATGCGCTCAAGGCATTTCCAATGACGAATGCGAAGCTTGCGGCGAGCCCCGCAAGCCAGTCGGCCATCGCTTTTCCTTATCCTGGGACAACGCCGGGCGTCTCCGCCAATGGAACTCAGAACGGAATCGTTTGGGCATTGGAATCCAGCACGGCGGCGGCCGGGGTTTTGCACGCCTACGATGCGGCGAATCTGTCGCGCGAGCTATACAACAGCGGACAGGCTGCGAACGGGCGCGACAGCTTTGGAAACGGAAACAAGTTCATCACTCCAATGATTGTGAATGGCAAGGTATACGTGGGAACCCAGACCGGCGTAGCCGTCTTCGGACTGCTGAACTAGGGCCTGCCAGCACTTCCTCTGGCGGATGGCGGTGCATGTATGAACCCGCCCAGACGGTGCTCTCCCAGGTGCCCAAATGCGAGGCGCCTCGGCCACCCATCTTCAGCGGTTGTGCTCACTTCTCCCGGCAACTGGGCCACGCGCCTGCCACTTTTGTGTAAGAGACAAGATTCCAAAGAATTAGGGTGCGCCACCCGCTGGCGATCGCCTGTTTCTTCCTCCGCCCGCGGAACCAAATGCGCAAGTCTCGCGTATTAGCAAACTATGCAATGCGCGGGAACAATGAGCTGGAGCGCGACAGGGCTGGCGATGCCGGCTTGGCGCCCCCGCGACAAAAGCCTGTCGCAGGGAACCCCGATTGACCGCCCCATCGACAAAAACCCGTCGTCCGGGGCTCTAGTCCAGCCTTCGCAGCTTACTATGGAAGCGCCGGAGATTGGCGCCCTAAGCCCGCCCGCTACCGGCAATATGCCAGGCAGCCAGCCCATTCCGCCGGCGGCCCGGCTGGCGCGCTTGGAGGTGAATCCGCTGGAGACCGAGTGGTTACAGATCGTCCGCCGCTGCATGGACGGGGATTCCGGCGCATGGGCCGAACTGGTCCGCGCGCACCATCGGCGTGTCTACGGGGAAGATGAATCAACGAAGCGCCACAACACT
>CAWCWQ010000156.1:0-21545 GCA_963799145.1 uncultured Acidobacteriaceae bacterium
TGACCTCGGAGTTGGCCTGCGCATAGACTCCCACGCACGCCAGAACCAAAAACAACGGCAACAGGAAATACCTGTATTTCGCTTGTCTCATGTGACCATCCTTTTCAAATGTTGCTGTTTCCTTGTCATGTACTTCAGTCGCTTCCCCATTGGTCGGCACTGAAGCCCGTTGCAGTGCGCCGAAAAACCCCGTCTTGCGATCCTTCGGTTTGCCGTGCCCTTCTTGCCGGTCAACCCCGATGCGTCTCCGCCACGGAGAACCACCTGCGCTGGAAGCCGCCGGAACGCTCCTCGGAATCCTGGCTACCGGTCGGTTCCCGCCACTTTGGCCAGACTCGAACGACTCCCTCCCAAGTGCCGGATCGAGCGATTTTTCTCCATGGAATGGTAGAGATAAAACCGCAATTCTCCACATTTTGGGATTTTCATGGTCAAACGCTTTACTTCAAGAAATCAAACGTTTGAGCAGAATGAAAATTGGCTCCCTTTTCAGAGTCCGGCACATTACACGCCCAAGAGGGATCGGTTGTCAAGTGCCAATTTTCATGCCTCCCGCGGCGGCTTGCCTCCGGGCAGTCCCGAAGCTCGACGCGCTGCCTGGGAATGAAGGACCAAGAGCCATTCAACCGGAACTGCCGAGTGAATCTACGAGGAATAGCAGACAGCGCGGTCGTCCTTCACAGCCCTTTACGCCCCTGCAATTTGCGTGCCGTTATCGTAACGCGCCTCGCGCTTCGGCTTGAGGGTCCGGCGTTGACCGCGGCATCAGCGTGTATTCAGTGGTTTGCGCAATCCGGTCGCCGAGGCTCATGGTGGCCAGGGGGCCCAAAGTCTCCAGTTCTACATATTTCAATGGATCGGGATTGGTATAGACCTCGGTGACGCAGCCCCCATCGGGATATTCTCCCGGCCCGGCCTGGGCGTCGATGCGGAGCACGCAGTTGCGTCCCACCCACACCAGGCTGCTTCCATCCGTCCCGGCCTTTACGCATTGGCCGGGATGGCGCCGGAGCCAGAGGTACCGGCCATCGACCCTCAAGTCTGCCGGCTCGGCCGCCAGCAGGCGGAGATAGCCCGCCGGGAACTTCGATTCCGCCGGGAGGAGGACGCAGACGCGGTCTGGATCCTGCAATTGTGTGATGGTCCATACTCCCACCCTGACAGGACCGCCGGCCAGCTTGCGATACTCGGTCTCAATCCGCATGATGGGCTGCCCTTCGTCCAGTTCCACCCGGCGCACCGCCTGGATGCCAAAGCCGGGATCGATGGGCGATGTGAGCACCACGCCGCGCGCGCCGGCAACGGCTTCGACGGGCCCCGCGTCGAAGGCCGGCGGAGGGGGCCAGTCCCGGCCCTGGTAGCCGCTCCAGACCGACTGCGGAGCGGGCCAGCACTTGTCTCCGCCAAAGTTCATCCATTCGTTCGAGGCCGCGTTGTGCAGTTGACCGTCCAATGCCCGGTTCTCCCAGAACGCTCCGTCCGGCTCGCCAGCCAGCCGCAGTTGCATCGCGCGCCCGATGGCGGGAACGATCGTGGCTTCCACGCTGCCGTTCGAGATGAGATAGCAGCCGGGCCAGCCGTGGTAGAAGACGCGCTCGACGGAAACCGCCGTTCGCTGAGCGGCAGGCAAGGCCGGTTCTTCCAATGTTGTGGAGCGGCGATCCAAGGGATGCGGCCTTTCTGGGCTGCTGTGGAGCGGCTGCAATGCGCCACGGCCGGCGGCGAATCCAACCCCGGCCGTATGGGATCAAGCGCGGCGAGGGCGGGGGCGCCCGGTGGGCTGGAGCGCCGGCTACGGCTGTCCAGGCAGGATCATCTGCGGCCCTGCGACAATCAGCTCCCGGCGGCTCGATTTCCAGCCGATCCCGGCATAGACTGTTACGAAGGTCTTCCCTCCGTCCGGTGATAGCTGGACTGGTTGGATAGCTATGCTGTAGCCCGGATACTTGCCGATGCGGTCGAGCGCGGCGACTGCATCGGCGGGACCAATTAGCCGATTCACTGTCATGAGGTGAACGGGAATGCTCGGGTTTTGCCAGACAACGGCCAACCATAGCTTCGTCATGTTGGTCTGAAGCGCCTGGTGGACGGAACTCTCATCGAGCGACTTCGCCATCTCCTTTGGGAAGAGCAGGAACCCGCAGCCAACGCTGGCGGGATCTACCAGCAGCGGCGCGCCATCGCCGGGAATCTGGCGCAGCTCCGGGCGTCCGCCTCCGGCGCCGGCTTCCTTGTCTGTCTCGACCTCGCGCTCGGCCAGATGGTCGTACCAGGTGAACTTGAGAATCAGCGACGTGGCCAGAATCGAGCCAAGTGCTATGGCGGCGCGATCCCACTCTCGAATCACAATATAGAGAGGCAGCGCCACCAGCGAAACTTGCCACACGATGCCGACAGCGATGTTGAACATATCGCGCGAGAAGTCCTTGTTGCGCTTGAAGCCGGGATCCTCCGCCAGCACTTTCCTGAGCACCGGGCCCCAGAAGCCCCACGGCCGCACGCGGCGATAGAAGTCCATGAGCACCTCGTCCGACTCGGGCTTGGTGAGCAGCGTGCCGAGCAGGCAGCCGACCAATGAAATTCCCACCACCAGCGGGAAGATGATTACCACTTCCATATTGATGGCGTAGCTGGCGAGCAGGTGCTGCACGAACGGCATCAGGGGAGCCGCTTTCGGCATTACGAGCGCGGAGGCAATGCCCGTGACCATGCCCCAGAAGTAGCCGTAGCCGTTGAAACGCCACCAGTACCATTTGAGGACGTTGGAGGCCGTGTAGCCGCCCCACAGCCCGGAGACAATCCAAACCACGACCTCATTGACCGAGGTGACGTTCCAGCCGAAGATGACGCCGATCACGATCACGGAAAAGGAGGCGAGATAACTCAGCCGCACATAGGTTTTTGGCGAAGCGTTGGGATTGATGTAGCGCTTGTAGATGTCGTTGACAAAGTAGGGCGGGGCGGCGTTGACGGTGGCGGCAAAGTTGGACATGAAGGCCGCCAGCAGGCCGGCGATCAGAAAGCCCAGCAGGCCCATCGGGACAAAGCGCCCCAGCGCCAGCGGCAGCACCAGTTCGAAGTCCATGTGGGTTCCCATGGCGCGCAGGTCGGGACCGAAGAAGGCCGCCGCCAGCACCGTGAGACCCATGATAAGGAAATAGCGTGGCGGAGTGAGCACGACGTTGACCCAGGCGCTCATCATCGAGGCTTCGCGCGGGTTCTTCGCAGAAAGAACGCGCTGCATATCGTAGTTCGGCGCGGGGCCGGCCGCAGAGATCGGAATGCCCTTGAAGAGCAGCATCATGACGAAGAAACCAAATAGCTCGTACCTGTCGTCGGCAATCTTGGCGGTAGCCGCCGGAAGCAGCGCCGACCAGTCCAGGCCCAGATGCCAGCCGAAAAAGATGTTGTCCCAGCCCGCGGGCACCACCCTGCGCAGCATCTCCGGCGCAACCTTGCGCATGGCGATAATGCCCACTGCGAACGAGGCGATGGAGAGGATGAAGAACTGCACAACCTCGGTGATCACCACGCTGATCATGCCGCCCTTGATAACGTAGATCGCGGTAATACCGATCAGAATCAGTGCGTATTCATTGGCCGAGAGATGCCAGGGCAAGTAGGTCTGCGCGAACTTGCCGATGCCCTTGAATGCATAGGTGAAGAATCCGATGATGCTGACAAAAGCGTAGACCACTACGATTATGTGCGAGAGCTGCGCGCCCCGGCCGGTGCCGAACCGGGTCTTGATCCACTCCGCGCCGGTCATAACGTTCGAGCGGCGAAGCCACGAGGAGAGATAGACCATGAGGAAGATCTGGTTGAATGTCGGCCAGAGCCAGGGAATCCAGACACTCTTCAGGCCATAAACAAACATCCATGAGACCAGCAGCATGGTGCCGCTGATATCGAACATTCCGGATGCGTTGGAGATGCCCAGCATGTACCAGGGCATGGCGTTTCCGCCCAGGAAGTAGTTCTGCATGCTTTGCGATGCGCGTTTTGAAACCCAGTACCCGATCAGCACCGTGCTGATCAGATAGCCCACGATGATAGCGATGTCAACGACGTGAAGGTGCAGCATTCGATTCCTCAATGCCCCAGAGCATTCTTTCCCCGCTCGCCGCGGTACGTAGAAACGGCTTTCGCCCGGCCGGAACCGGGTCCCTGCCGCGGTGGTTCATTGCAGTTCGCCGGCCAGCAGGAAAACCAGCGACGCCTGCCAATTGATGGCAATCTCATTGCTCGCGTAAGATGCCATCTTATCTGCATAGACCTTTGCCGGGGGCAAATCCTTCGGCAATGCAGCCAGCACCGCATCTTGGCGGTCTTTGTTCGGCCCTCCCGACAGCAACCCCGGCCAGGGGCCAGGCTGCTTGCCTGACGCGCTAGGCCTGTGATGCGGGTACCGATACGGGTTCTCGCCCACTTGTGTCACCCACGAAAGCGAAAACGCGTTCCGCCCCAGCAGGTAATGCAGATTGTCCCGGGCCGCATCCACGAAGGTGGGACCGGGCTGGAAGCGGCTCGCAATCAGTAGATACACGCCATAACTGGCCGCCTCGCCATTCGATCCCCATACATAGTTACGGGTCGTCATGCTATCGAGGTAGGGATTCGCATTCGTGCGCTCAACCAGCGCGCGCGCAGCCGCTACGGTCCGCTCCCGAGTTGCGGCGACCGCTGCCGAATCCGCTTCCTTCCGGCCGGAGAGCGCATACGTCCACAGCCCCATCGGTCCCACATCGGCCCATCCCACCGCGGGCGGCGAATCCAGGCCGGGAAGGAAACCGGCATAATTATTCAGGAAATATTCGTTGAACGGCGCTTCGCCAGTGGTGCGCCAAAGCTCCGCCGCGGCCCACAGCCGTTCATCCTGGCAGTTGGCGTCGCCGTACACGCCGGTGTTGATCCCCGGCGGATTCTTGAAGGTCACATTGGGGTATTTCTCGGTCCAGGCCCAGGCCCGCCGCGCCGCCTCCAGCGCCCGCGCGGCAAACTTCGCATCGTAGGGCTGGTAGACCCGGGCGGCGATGGCGCCGGCAGCCGCCAGATCCGCCGTCGCGCAGGTGCTCTTGAAGGGCGTCGAGCCGGTCCCGATCACTTCGCTCGGCAGCTTGTCGTCCTCGGGCGCGATCAAGCCGGGAAAAAATTCGCTGGTCTGCTTGTGCCAGACTCCGCCGTCGCCGTCCTGCATCTTCAGCATCCACTCCAGGTTCCAGCGCGCCTCGTTCAGAATGTCGGGCGTGCCGTTGCCCGATTCCGGAATCTTGAGCGGAATGCCCTTGATCTTGTCTCCGAAGATCTCCCAGGTCCACAGCAGCGTGCCGGTGGTGATCCCGGAGTTGACTACGTAGCGTCCATAGTCGCCCGCGTCATGCCAGCCGCCAATGTTGTCGCGCGGCCCTTTGGCTCCCGAGGTGGGGCTGAATTCGCCGTGCAGGTGGCAGGCGGGGTGCGCGTAGCCGGGGAACTCCGGCCCCAGGTCCACCGCCGTGCCGCAGCGCTGCCCGTAAAAGCCGCGCATCGCCAGATAGTAGGTGCGCTCAAAGACGTTCGGGCCTATGGCGAACTTCCAGCTGCGCCCCACGCCGGGAACGTCGAGGTAATAGGCGCCGGGCTGCCGCAATCCGGAGAAGTCCGCGGCCTGCACCAGATCCCCGGTATCCTTGTCGGGCCGGGCAGCGCCCAGCTTGCCCTCGAGAACCACCGAGTTGTCGCTGCCGCGCCTGACTTGAAAAGTTGTGGCCGGAGCGGAGACCAGCGCCACCTTGGGACCATCCAGCGGATAGCCCACCTGGTCCACCTTGATGGCCAACTGCAGTGTTCGAGCCTCATCGCCAATGGCGGCAGGAGCCTGTGCGGCGCCATGCAAAACAGCCGAGCAAAGAAGAATGCCGGGAAGGGCGGCGGCGAACAGCCACTCGGGAACGGATCGCGTACCGGCGCGCCGCCTGGAAAGAAGATTTGTCATGATCCCTAAGGTCTCGCTTCGCGGAAGCGTCCGCAATAGCCCAAAAACGCCATATTCTCTCACATTGCGCCAGCTCGCAGCGACGGCCCCCGGCGGAATCCGCGGGGACTTTGACTTTTCAAGTGTGGAAAACCGCCGTTGACGCGCCGCACTAAGTATAATCGTGTTTCGCCTTCCAGAGTGATAAAATGCTCTGGAAAATCGTTTGATCTAAACTTCCGTCCGGGACCGCGCAGGCGGAGGCGGTCGGCTGAGGAAGCCATCACCATGAAGTTCGGATATTTCGACGACCAAAACCGCGAGTACGTGATTACGCAGCCGGATACCCCGCTGCCTTGGATCAATTACCTGGGCTGCCAGGCGTACTTCGGCATCATCTCCAACACCGCCGGGGGCTACTCGTTCTATCGCGACGCCCGCCTGCGCCGCCTCACCCGCTATCGCTACAACAACGTGCCCTTCGATTTCGGCGGGCGCTACATCTATCTGCGCGACGAGGAATCGGGCCGAGTTCTGGTCGCCCTCCTGGCAGCCCACGCGCCACGAGCTGGAGGACTACTCCTGCCGCCACGGCATGGGCTACACCGTCATCGGCTCGACCGCGAACGGCATCGAGGCGCACACCCGCTACTTCGTCCCGCTGGACGAGAACCTCGAAATCTGGCAGCTCACGGTGACCAACCGCCGCGCACACCAAGGCGCACGATCTCCGCCTTCTCCTCGCATCGAGTTCTGCCTGTGGGACGCGCAGGACGACGCCACCAACTTCCAGCGCAACTTCAATACCGGCCAGGTGGAAGTGGAAGACGGCGTCATCTATCACAAGACCGAGTACCGCGAGCGCCGCAATCACTTCGCCTACTTCGCCTGCTCGGAGCCGCTGGCGGGCTTCGACACGCAGCGCGAGGCCTTCCTTGGCCGCTATCGCGGCTGGGACTCGCCCGCCGCCGTGGAGGCCGGCCAGCTCACCAACTCCATCGCCCACGGCTGGTCGCCCATCGGCGCGCACCAGGTCAAGCTCGACCTCGCGCCCGGCGAGACCCGGCAGATCGTCTTCGTGCTCGGCTACCACGAGAATCCCGTCGACCAGAAGTTCGACCCTCCCGGCTCGCAGACCATCAACAAGGCGCTGGTCAAGCCGACGATCGCCAAGTATCTCGACGCAGCCAACGCCGACGCGGCCTTCGAGCAGCTGCGCCAGTATTGGGACAGCCTGCTCGGCATCTTCCAGGTGAACACGCCGGACATTCACACCAACCGCATGGTGAACATCTGGAATGCCTACCAGTGCATGGCCACCTTCAATATGTCGCGCTCGGCTTCGTTCTACGAGTCCGGCATCGGCCGCGGCCTCGGCTTCCGCGACTCCAACCAGGACCTGCTGGGCTTTGTGCACATGGCGCCGGCGCGCGCCCGCGAGCGCATCCTCGACCTGGCCGCAACGCAGCTGCCCACCGGCGGCGCATATCACCAGTACCAGCCGCTCACCAAGCGCGGCAACAACGACATTGGCGGCGGCTTCAACGACGATCCGCACTGGCTCATCATCGGCGTCTGCGGCCTATCTGAAGGAGACCGGCGACTGGAGCATCCTCGACGAGCCGGTGCCCTACGACAACGAACCGGGCTCCGAGCAGCCGCTCTACGATCACCTGCAGCGCAGCTTCCACTACACGCTGGCTCGCCTGGGGCCGCATGGGCTGCCGCTGATTGGCCGCGCCGACTGGAACGACTGCCTCAACCTGAACTGCTTCTCCGATACGCCGGGGCAGAGCTTCCAGACCACCACCAATAAGGAAGGCAAGGTGGCCGAGTCGGTCTTCATCGCCGGGCTGTTTGTCCACGCCGGCCGCGAACTGGCCGCAATCGCCAGCAGCCGCGGGCTTGCCGCCGAGGCCAGTCACTATATTGGCGAGACCGAGAAGATGCAGGCGGTCATTCGCGAGCACGGCTGGGACGGCGAGTGGTTCCTGCGCGCCTACGACGACTTCGGCGCCAAGATCGGCTCCAAGGAGTGCGAAGAGGGCAAGATCTTCATCGAGTCGAACGGCTTTTGCGTGCTGGCCGGCATCGGCCTGGACGACGGCACGGCCGCTGAAGGCCCTGGACGCAACGAGCAAGTATCTGGCCACCAAGCACGGCATCGTGGTGCAGCAGCCGGCCTACTCCAGGTATTACCTCAACCTGGGCGAGATCTCCTCTTACCCGCCGGGATACAAGGAGAACGCGGGCATCTTCTGCCACGTGAATCCGTGGGTGATGATCGGCGAGACTCGGCTGGGCCACGGCGACGCGGCGCACGACTACTACAGCCGCATCAATCCCTCGGCGCGCGAGGAGATCGGCGACCTGCACCGCTGCGAGCCGTACGTCTACGCGCAGATGATCGCGGGCAAGGATGCGCCCACCTTCGGCGAGGCCAAGAACTCCTGGCTGACCGGCACGGCAGCGTGGAACTACTACGCCATCGCGCAGTGGATATCTGGGCATCCGCACCACGCTCGACGGGCTGGAGATCGCTCCGGTGATTCCCACCAACTGGCCGGGCTTCACCGCCACCCGCGTCTTCCGCGGAGTTGTCTACAAGATCTCCATCGAGCGCCAGGGCGAGGGCAATTCGATCGCTTTCACCGTGGACGGCACGCCGATCGAGGGCAATGTTGTTGCTCCGCCAGCAGACGGACGAAAAGAAGTTTCGATCAAGGGCGTCCTGAGTTAGGAGAATCACCTTGTACCTTGCCAGCGAACAGCGTTACGACACGATGCAGTATCGCCGCTGCGGCCGGAGCGGCGTGCGCCTGCCGGCCATCTCCCTGGGCCTGTGGCATAACTTCGGCGGAGTGGATGACTTCGAAAATGGCCGCGCCATGGTGCGCCGCGCCTTCGATCTCGGCATAACTCACTTCGACCTGGCCAATAACTACGGCCCGCCGCCGGGAAGCGCGGAGAGCAACTTCGGCGAGATTCTGCGCCTGGATCTGAAGCCCTATCGCGACGAGTTGATCGTCAGCACCAAAGCCGGCTAGGATATGTGGCCCGGCCCCTACGGCGACTGGGGATCGCGCAAGTACCTTCTGGCCAGCCTGGACCAGAGCCTGAAGCGCATGGGCCTGGAATATGTTGACATCTTTTATTCGCATCGGCCCGATCCGGAGACGCCGGTCGAGGAGACGATGCAGGCGCTCGATCAGGCCGTGCGCAGCGGCAAGGCGCTCTATGCCGGCATCTCGAACTACAACGCCAAACAGACCGCTGCGGCCACAAAGATTCTGCGCGAACTGGGAACGCCATGCCTGATTCATCAGCCCAAGTACTCGATGTTCGAGCGCAGGGTCGAAGAACGGCCTGCTTGACGTGCTGGGCAACGAGGGCGTGGGCGCGATCGCCTTCTGTCCGCTGGCGCAGGGCCTGCTGACCGACCGTTATCTCGATGGCATCCCCGCCGACTCGCGCGCTACCAAGCCGCATGGTTTCCTGAAGAAGCACGACATCGACGAGCATCGCCTCGCCCAGATGCGCGCACTGAACGCCGTGGCCGTCGAACGCGGACAGTCGCTGGCGCAGATGGCTCTGGCCTGGGTGCTGCGCGACGGCCGCATGACTTCGGCGCTGATCGGCGCCAGCCGCGTGGAGCAGATCGAGCAGAATGTGGCGGCGCTTGCGAACCTTAATTTCTCGGTGGTCGAGTTGGGCCGCATCGATGCGATTCTGGAGCAGGCTGCCTGATCTGGATGCGGCGGACTTGCAAGGCGAAAGCGGACTGTTCTTGAAGGAGGCGCTCCAGTGCACGAGTTACGGCGAAAGGTTGAAGCGGAGTTGCTCTCCAACATCCTTCCCTTCTGGCTCAAGTACGCCATCGACGATGAGTTTGGCGGCTTCCGCGGCCAGATTTCCAATGACTTGACGGTCGATCCGCGCGCCGCAAAAGGACTGATTCTGAACGCGCGCATTCTGTGGACGTTCTCAAAGGCCTTCAACGTTTATGGCAACCCGATGTATCTGGCCGCGGCCCGCCGGGCGTATGAGTATCTGGTCCGCTTCTTCCGCGACAGCGAGTTTGGCGGCTATTACTGGATGGTCGATTTCGAGGGCCGCCCCATCGACACCAAGAAGCGCATCTATGGGCAGGCTTTTACCGTCTATGCGCTGGCCGAGTATTATTTGGCAACGGAAGACGCCGAGATACTGGCGAAAGCTTTGCGCCTGGTGGAGAGGATTGAAGTCGCGGGCCACGATCGAGAGCACGGCGGTTACTTCGAAACTTATGAGCGGGACTGGACGCTGGCCCAGGACCAGCGCCTGAGCGATGTGGACATGGACGAAAAGAAGTCCATGAATACTCACCTCCACCTGCTGGAGGCCTACGCCGCGCTGTTGCGCGTCCGCGAAGACTCGACCGTCCGGCTACGGCTGCGGGAACTGATCGAGATCTTTCTCAAGCACATCCTCCATCCCGCAACTCATCACTTCATCCTCTTCTTCGACGAGCAGTGGCATCCGCGCTCGGAGAAGATCTCGTTTGGCCACGACATCGAAGGAAGCTGGCTGCTCTGCGAAGCCGCGGAGGTTCTCGGTGACAAGACCGTCTTGAAGCGTGTGCGCGAGGCCGCGGTAAAGATGGCGCAGGCCGTTTATGAGCAGGGATTGGACACGGACGGCGGACTGCTCTACGAGGCCGACCCAACAGGAATCATCGATACCGACAAGCATTGGTGGCCGCAGGCGGAGGCCGTCGTGGGCTTCTTCAACGCCTACCAGCTTTCCGGCAAGCAGCATTTTCTGGATGCCGCCGAGAGAAGCTGGGCGTTCATCGAAAAGTGCATCGTCGATCATGAGCATGGAGAATGGTTCTGGCTCGTATCTAAGTCAGGCGCACCCGGCGCGGCGCACTTCAAGGTGGACCCATGGAAGTGCCCCTACCACAACAGCCGCGCATGCTTTGAAGTAATGGAGCGGGTAGACCGCCTAGCCAAGGTGCAAAGCTAAGATTGAACGACAGGAGAACTCGGATGGATCGTGCAGCATTCAAGAAGGGTGTTCAGGAGTTATTCAAGCAGCAGGAGAAGCTGCTGGCGCGGCGCAACAGCAAGTCACCAGGCGGCAATGGCATTTATGACCGCTACGAGTTTCCCGTGCTGTCCGCGGCTCATGCCCCCATAACCTGGCGATACGACCTCGACCAGAAGACGAATCCCTTTCTGATGGAGCGCATGGGCATCAATGCGGCCTTCAATGCCGGCGCTATCCTGCACGGTGGCAAGTTTCTGGTAGTGGCGCGGGTTGAAGGCGCGGACCGCAAGTCCTTCTTTGCCGTCGCCGAGAGCGCGAATGGCACGGATAACTTCCGCTTCTGGGAGTACCCGATCTTGATGCCTGAGACCGCCAGCCCGGATATCAATGTCTATGACATGCGGGTGGTGAAGCACGAGGACGGCTGGATCTACGGCCTCTTCTGCACCGAGCGCAAAGACCCGGCGGCGCCCGAGTGGGATACTTCGTCGGCAGTGGCGCAGTGCGGCATTGCCCGCACTCGCGACCTGAAGACCTGGGAGCGGCTGGCCGACCTGAAATCGAAATCTCCGCAGCAGCGCAACGTGGTGCTGCATCCCGAGTTTGTCGATGGCAAGTACGCCTTTTACACCCGGCCGCAGGATGATTTCATCCAGGCAGGCAAGGGCGGCGGCATCGGCTGGGGGTTGTCGCCGAGCATCGAGCAGGCCATGGTCGATGAGGAGATCATCCTCGACAACCGCGAGTACCACACCATCCAAGAGGTAAAGAACGGCCTCGGCCCCGCGCCCATCAAGACGAAGAAGGGCTGGCTGCACCTGGCGCATGGCGTGCGCAACACAGCTGCCGGCCTGCGCTACGTGCTGTATATGTTTCTGTGCGAACTGGAGCGCCCGTGGGTGGTGACGCACAAGCCGGCCGGTTACTTCATCGCTCCCGAGGGAGGGGAGCGCGTGGGCGATGTCTCGAACGTCGTCTTCAGCAATGGCTGGATCGAACGCAAGAACGGCGATGTGCTGATCTACTACGCCTCATCGGACACGCGGCTGCACGTGGCCGCGAGCACGGTCCCGCGTCTGCTGGACTATGTGATGAATACCCCGGCCGATCCGCTGCGCAGTTACGCCTGCGTCGAGCAGCGCTGCGCTCTGATCGAGAAGAACCGGGCCGCGCTGAAGGCGCTGAAGCTACCTGGCCCTAAGCCCGCCGCCAAAAGGCCCGCCAAGCCGACGAAGACGAACCGGTAGGGACCTGACAGCGGTTCTCTTCGTTCTCATGAGTGAATGCCCACGCCTTCACGCGGCGCGCAATCTCGGCCTGTGTCCGCGAGTCGGCAGCAACGCCCGTTGCGGCAAAGCCCCGGCAATCGTAGTCGCGGTAGGTCTGCGGGCGATCTTCATAGATGGAGCACTCGGCGCCGGCCAGCATGGGGCAGCGGCCCCGCTCGTCGTAGCCCATAAGCAGATGGCCCTGCGGCAGGCCGGGTACGGCGAACAGCAGTGCGCGAGGAATCCGCCGGATGGTTTGCGTCTCATCCGGCCCGATGTGGATGAACATGGAAGAGCGGCAACACCCTCGGCATGCGCCGCAACGCACATCGGCGCCGTCACCCGATCACAGCGAAGGATCGGTGCCGCGGAGCCAAACAGAGAAACTGCCGGCAGGCAAGCCGCCCCCATCGTTTTTGCTTTCTTCCTTGTTGCTCATCATGTATGACCTGCCCTGAGCATGAATGACGGAAAAGTCTTGAGGCAACCTGTATTCGCAGCGGTAACCATCCCGGTTGAATCTCATTCCAAATCGAAAACCTTTGACACCTTTAACTGCTGCATTTGGCCATTCAATCCCTCAACGCGCAAAGGCCGCTCCCACAGGGAGCGGCCTTTGTCGCAATCAGTGAACCAAGCCAAAGAAGAATCAGTCTCCCGCGACCAGCTCTCCAGCTTCCTTTTCGACCCGCTTTGCCGGGGCGATGGCGTCCAGTCGAACCAGCCCCTCCACCGGCTTTTCGCCCAGAACGTGCTCGCGATAAAGCTTCGCCATCCGCGCGTTTTCGGCCTCGTCCTTCAGCTTGTCCGCGGCGGTTACGGCGCGGGCGCGCATCTTCTCTTCCCGCGCATTCTTTGCGATGCCCAGATTGTCGAGCGTGTGGTTGGCCTCGGAGTTCACGTGCGCCATGTTCAGCGTCAGGTCGTGGCCCACATCGGTCATGCCCACCTTCTTGCCGCCGGCAAAGATCTCATGCCGCCCGTGCTCCTCGTACCACTTGGTCAGCGTGGCCGTCATGTGCATCTTCTCGATGATGTTGCGCCAGCCCACGCCCGTGTTATACGCGCAGAAGCTGATCTCGCCTTCCTGCGTCGCGTAGGGAATGATGCACTGCTCGGTGCGCCGGAAGTCGTAGTTGAACAGGTCCTGGAACCACATGCCGGCGATGAACAAGAAGTTCCAGCGATCTGCGCGGCGCTTCTGGATGTCGTCCAGCGTCCGGTCGCCCTTCACGCTGCCGTAGTCGCGGCCGGTGGCGTTGAAGGTCTTGTCCATCTTCTTCATCATGTCGGTGATCTTGAAGTGCGTGGGCGCCTGGAAGGGATCGTAATTCCGCAGCAGCGCCAGGCCGAAGCCGATCACCGAAAGCCACTTGCCGCGGGCCGCGTCGTTCACCTTGGCCAGGTCCTTGGCCACCTGGTTCATGTTCAGGAACGCCGTCACGGGCGCGGCTTCCTTGGTCTCCTTGTCGATCATCATCGCCATGCCGATGCCGCAGTTGGGATGGCAGCCGCAGCTGAGCTGGCCCCACTCCGCCTGCGGCCCGTGAATCAGGTCCGCCCAGTCGCTGAAGGTGCTCATGAAGCTGATCGGGAACCAGTCCCGCTCCGGCTCGCCGAAGCCCACCTGGTTCTTGATGTCGTGCGCCATGTGGCTGAGCGTGTAGCGCTGCGCCATGGCGGCGCTCGTCGGTAATGTCCTCGTCGCGGCCGGTAAAGCTGACCGGCTGGAAGCTCAGGAAGCTGATCTTCTTGGGGTTGTCCAGCGCGAACTGGATGATGCGCCCCACCTGCTCGTTGTTGATGCCGTTGATGATCGTCGTCACCGGCACAATCTCCACGCCGGCTTCGTGCAGGTTGTTGATGGCCTGCAGCTTCACGTCGAAGAGGTTGCCCACCTTGCGGTGCGAGTTGGCGGCGTTGCCGATGCCGTCGAACTGCAGATAGACGTAGCGCAGGCCGGCTTCGGCGGCGGCGCGGCACAGTTCCTTGCTCTTGGCGAACTCAATTCCGTTGGAGGCCGCCTGCACGCTGTTGTAGCCCACCTTGCGGCAGTAGGCCACCGCGTCAAGGAAGTAAGGCGACAGCGTCGGCTCGCCGCCGCTGAACTGCACGCTCATCTGCCGCTTCGGCTTGAGGGTGATGGCGTTGTCCAGCATGGTCTTGATCTCGTCCCACGTCAGTTCGTGGACGAAGCCCACCTGGTTCGCGTCCATGAAGCACGGATCGCACATCATGTTGCAGCGGTTGGTCAGGTCGATGGTCAGCACCGAGCCGCGCCCATGGGTCACCGTCGAGGTGCCGTGGTTGTGCAGCCGCTTGTCGTTGTGCGCCCGCATGTCGCGGCCTGGGAAGCTCTCTTCCAGATGCTTGAAGAAGGCCGGGTCCATCGACATCACGTCCTCGAAGTGCCCATGCTTGGGGCAGTCCTTCACCATCAGGATCTTGCCGTCGCGCTCGATGATCTGCGCCTTGATCTCGCCCACCTTCTCGTTGAGCAGAACTTCGTAGGGCAGCTTGCCGTCCAGAATCTGCTTGCGAATCTCGGGCACGCACTTGGGACACAGCGAGTCGGTGGTGCGCGGCCAGCCCAGCGGCGGCTTTTCCTTCTGCTAGCTCTTCTGCAGCGGCTTGTCGCTCCACTTGGGCGTGAACGACGGATTCGGGCTGATGCGGTTCAGCCGCTCAAATACCACCCACGCGCCCTTGGCCGCGTAGACGGCGGCTTTCTCGGCATACTTGATCGCTTTGGACATGATGCTGCGGTCTCCTCATAGGAAGTAGCCGGCGGCTCCGGCTGCCCGCCCGGCCCAGGCCCCCGGATTCCACGGCGGAAATCCGCGGGCTGAAAATGCAGTTTCAGGGTAACCGCGCCCCCCGGTCAACCCAAACCCCATGCAGCGAACGGCGGAATCTCCCCCTGAGCGGTCAATATTGCACACCGAACGGCGTCGCCCCACGCCCAGAGGATCCCCCGGAACCGGAAGCACACCCGCAGGACCAGCTTCGTCAGGATTGTTTCCGGGCGGCTTGTCATCCGGCGTGGAAAACGTCGGACCCTCGGAGAAAGTTTGAGATTTGCCAAATTGCCGAGGATAATCGAACTTGCTGTTTAGGCCTGCAAATCTCTACAATTCGGAAACTGCTTCCAGTTCCTCCTGTGTCACTGTGCTGACGCCCTGGAGCTCGAAGGGAATTACTTTTGCACGGTTCCGCAGGGTGGCCCGGCCGACGATGATCTCTTGAGTTTCGCGCGCAATCTCTGTTGCTAATTTCCTATCTTGGGGTACAGGAATAAGAATCTCCGCGAATCGCTTACCTAGTGTGTCAATAATGTCTTGCGTAAACTGCTTTGAGCGGATCTGCCGCTTTACAATCGGTGAATTAAGGCATGCGAAAAGCAGCCATGGACTGATCGTGGATGGCTTTAATACACGCACCCGGTAAATGTGACTTTGAAAAAGCATGGGTAGATCCGCTTCGGTGACGAAGACGCTCGTGCCAATCAGGTAGGTTCCATCACGTACCAGAAGAATGTCGCCGACCTTCAGATCGATTTTGTGCCTCAGCTCTTCGTATATCTCACGGCTGACGCCGTGCTTGAAATCGGCCTTGATCTCCCAGTTTGAAAGATCAGAAGTGCGGATAAATGGGATTGTACCGGTGCCGTAGGCCATCTTTCCAATTTCGATGCCCGTTTCGACCGAAATCGCCCTACTTTTTTGCAGGTCGCCAAGCCTCACTAACGTATGTGTCTTCCTCAGAGTCTCAAGTACTTCCTCGATCTCCGGGTCGTAATATTTCGGCACAAAGATACGGTTTTCGACCTGCTCGGACGGCAAAAGAAACCCGAGATGGTCTCGTATCTTCGCGTTGCGTGCGACCTCCCGATAGCGCTTTGGCACCAAAGGAACCTCGTCGAGGAGGGCCAGCTTGCCAGTTTCTGGGTCTTTACGATAAGTTGGGTTACCGCGCGAATCGTGTCCGCACCATTTCACGTCGGACATGAAGATATCGTAATCCCTGGCCCCTGACCGCTTTTCAAGGAACAGGACAGCCACCTTCGTATGCGTTCCGCCCTTACCGCCGGTCTTAAACAGCGCCTCCGGCATCGTCACGATGCCGCGCACTAATGTGTGCCGTTGGAGGAAGGCGATGAGATACTCGTAAGAGGGATTGCCCAAGATGCTTTCGGGCAGCACAATACCCATGCGGCCGCCGGGCTTAAGAAGTTGAAGACAACGCTCCAGGAAGAGTATCTGTGGTGAGCGCTTATCCTCCAGTCGGTTGCTTTGCGTCAGTTGCCTAGTCGTCTTGTCACGTACCCATTTGTATCCCAATTCGTATTGAGAGAGGACAGCGGCACCCTTTATTGGAATCTTTGCGCCAAAGGGCGGATTTGTCATAAGAACGTCGAATTTCCCGAGTTCGACCTTCGACTGCGCAACGGGGTGCCAGTCGGAGGGTGGAAGGAGCGAGTTCTCACAGAACACGCCACCACGACCGTCGCCGATAAGCGCCATGTAAGCCTTACATACTTTGGCGAGAAATGAATCCTTGTCGATTCCGCGAAAGCAGTCAGTTGCCACTTCAACTTCGCGCTTCACGCGCTGTCTTTCCGACCAACCCCTCCGTTTGGCCTCACCATGCACACCCGCCCAGACGTGCGCCAACGCCGTAATGAGAAACCCGCCTGAGCCACAGGCCGGGTCGATTATCAACTCACCGGGCTTCGGATCGAGAATATCGACCATCATCTTGACCACGTTGCGGGGCGTGAAGAACTGCCCCTCTGTGCCACGCAGTGCGGGACCGATGAATACTTCAAACGCATCGCCAATCGCATCGCGATCTGCGTCCATCACACAGTAGTTCTGCAATTCGCCTACGACGTAGCCGACGCTGTCGGCATCGAGCGTAATGGTGTCCGTCTTCGTGAACACATCGTCGTAAACGGCGGTCTTCACCCTTTCGAAAATGCCAAGAATGCGATTTTTTACCTCTGTGGCACCCTCATCGACCCCGGCGCGGAACGTGACCGTATCCTCCGGCGCCGTCTCCTGCTCATCGAGAATCTTGCAGAATAGAAGGTTGATGATCTCTTGGGCCAACGCCTCGTCACGCGTAATTCCAGTCGTGCTACCCGCCAGATGATTACGCAAATCGCGAAATACCGATTTCAAGTTAGAAGGCTTGACCAAGTCGATGCGTTTGAAAAGACCGATATCCTCAATGCGCTGGCCATAGCGTGGGATATTTGGTAGCACCCTGTACTCACGGGCACCAGATCGTCTGTGAATCTTTTGCAGGTAAACGTGGTCGTCACCATTGAACCATATGCCCAACTCAGCGGGCGACATGTCCAGGTACAGCTTGAGCTGCGCGACGCCGTCCTTGCGGCTTCTCTTTTTGCACTCGACAACGAGGTAAAGGTCTTCCTCAAGTCGTCCATTGTTCCTAAAAACTGCGATATCAACGGGGTAGGATTTTGCCTCGTCTGAGGGACGTTTGCGCACCCGGTACTGCGGACGGGTCTGAAGATGCTCCTTCGGATAGCCATAGTCTTGTACAAGTCGCTGTGCAAGGATCTGGACGGCCTCCACCTCTTCCGGAGTGGACCTTACAGCGATGCCGCTGATGAAGTCGCGTACGAATCCCGGCTTCAGGACATCTTCGCAGGTGTCTTGCTCCGCCTTACCGTTTCCCGTTGTTTCTTCACGCTGGTTCATGGCTAATCCCTGCGTTCCTCGGCGGCAAATAAGGGCCACTTATCCGCGATATATTGTTCCGCCGCCTCGCGGACGACCCAGGCCAACGACACCTTCTTTTTGCGCGCGACCTCTTCTAGAGTCTGATACATATCCGACGGAAAGCTGATAGTGGATCGCACCGCACCCACATCGAGGATCGCTGGCTTTTTCCGCTTTTGGCTCTTTACCATTTTGGTGTGCCCCATTAGAGTGTATCACCGCTCTTCACCGAAGCGGTGAAGGAATGCTGACAGCGATTCAATTCGCGGATAATCCGGTTCCTGGGGCTTCCTCCGAGCGGCTACCTGGGCGCGGGTTTCCATGCTCTTGTCGGTTTGCAATCCTTGCGGCATGGCACTGCCGTGCGGAGGCCAGCCTTGAAGTTCATGGTATCGAAAATGCCGTTCTCGGTGGGGTTGGCAAATCGGACCCCCGCCCCAAAGCGTACCGTGCTCAATCCTCGGAGGTTAAGCGCCGAGAACCAAGGCGGCTCCACAATGCCTCGACCCGGCAGCAGCCGCCAGGAACCTTTTCCCCTCCCCGGCAGGATTCGCGCCGGTTCTTGCGGAGAATTCCCTTCCACCGGCGCACAATCGGACTAGAGAGAGTGTGCGGCGAGGTCTACCGGGGGGCACTCGGCCCGCCGCGGCGGGGTCTTCGTCGTTGGGGTGGTTACGCGCCGCCCGGCCGGAGGGGCGAAAACAGGACGAATTTCGCTCCATCTTCGCCCGCGTTTCCGTCCGCAAGACTCGATACCCACCCCCCTCCCCCCATGAAATCCTCGCCTTCTAGCGCGTCATTTTGGGCCGGTATGTGGAGATAAACATCCTGTAATCATAAGGATATAGGACTTTATCGAAGGCAGACCTGTTATCCAAACAGTGAGAATAATCCCTAAAGAGCACCATTTTGGGGCGATTTCGGCCCGCCTTTCGCCGATATTAGCCTCATTACTGGCCCTGTCCTTCCGTCCTGGCCTGATGTGCTGGATCGGGACCACGTGAACGTGAATGGCGCGAGCCGCGTCGGCCAGGAACTCCATGACGCAGGTGTCCCTTGTTGCCATGCGACCTCTCGAGGCCTATTCTGTATCAGCGGGCGCATTGGCAATTTGGCGCCAATTGAGAATTGCTCCTCGCGGCATGGGATATCCGAAGCTCGGACGACAGGAAGAATGCGCAATTAGTGGAACCGTCATTCCATCTCTCTTGGTGCTATGGCCGGGTTTTTCCGCGCATACTGCCTTCGGCTCGCTCCCTGCTGCGACGGCGCAGATTAAAGGTGCGGTTGACTCAACACACTCCTTTGCGGAAACCATGTCCCAGCTCTCCGGCTTGCCCCAGCAGCTCACTGAAGACCCTCCGCTCAGGCCGCCTCCAGTCCTGCCATGGCGTGTCTTGCCGCGACAGTTCGCGTTGCCCGAAACGGAAAGACCGCATAGAGGAATGACTTTGCTTTGTGCTGTCCGCAGTTTACTGAAAGGACGAGAAATGAGAACGATTGCGCGCTGTTCGGCACTCTTGGCCGTTGCCGCGGCTTGCATGGCGATCGCGGGATGTGGCGGAGGATCCAGCTCAACTTCCATCCAACCCACCCAGCCCACAACCCCCACAGTCACCGTCACTCCGGCGGCTTCCACCATCACCACCGCGCAGTCGCTCTCCGTTACCATCGCGGTCTCCGGATCGAGTGGCACACCCACCGGCTCCATCGTCCTTTCCAGCGGAAGTTATGCCTCTTCCGCCACTACGCTTAGCTCCGGCTCGGCCAGCATTACGATCGCCGCCGGCTCGCTCGCAGTAGGCGCCGACACCCTCACTGCCAAGTACACGCCCGACTCGGCTAGCTCCGCCACCTATAACTCCGCCTCCGGAACCGGCTCGGTCACCGTCACCGCCCCCGCGCTCGTCACTCCCACCGTCACGGTCACCCCCGCGGCCTCCTCCATCACTACCGCGCAGTCGCTCTCCGTCACCATCGCGGTCTCCGGTTCCGGCGGGACGCCCACCGGCTCCATCGTCCTTTCCAGCGGAAGTTATGCCTCTTCCGCCACTACGCTTAGCTCCGGCTCGGCCAGCATTACGATCGCCGCCGGCTCGCTCGCCAGTAGGCGCCGACACCCTCACTGCCAAGTACACGCCCGACTCGGCTAGCTCCGCCACTTACAACTCCGCCTCCGGAACCAGCTCGGTCACCGTCACCGCCCCCGCGCTCGTTACTCCCAACGTCACGGTCACCCCCGCGGCCTCCTCCATCACTACCGCGCAGTCGCTCTCCGTCACCATCGCGGTCTCCGGTTCCGGCGGGACGCCCACCGGCTCCATCGTCCTTTCCAGCGGAAGCTATGCCTCCTCCGCCACAACACTTAGCTCCGGCTCGGCCACTATCGCCATCGCCGCCGGCTCGCTCGCCACGGGCGCCGATACCCTCACTGCCAAGTACACACCCGACTCGGCCAGCTCCACCATCTACAACTCCGCCTCCGGAACCGGCTCGGTCACCGTCACCGCATCCTCCTCCAGCATCAACGTCAACGTTGACGTCCTAGCCAATCGCCACACCATCAGCCCCTACATCTACGGCGGCTCCTACCCCCAGGACGCGGCTCACATCACCGACAGCGGACTAAGCCTCGTTCGCTGGGGCGGCAACGGCACCTCCACGTACAACTGGCAATTGCACACTTACAACGCCGACAGCGACTATTACTTTGAGGACTTCAACTCCGGAGGCTTTTCCGGCGGCAGCGATGGCGACTCCGTCCAGTGGATCACCGACGTGAAAAACGCCGGCAGCCAACCCCTCATGACCATGGTGATGCTCCCCTGGGTGGCGCAAAGCGCCGAGAACGGAAGCAACGGCCATTGGAGTTTCTCCGTCGCCACCTACGGAACGCAGTGCAGCGTCGATCACTGGGTCCCCGACGCCGGAAACGGCATGATGGCTGGTGGTTCTCCTGCCAGTTGCAATACTCCGGTGCCAGTGACCACGGTTCCGGTGACGACGGCCTACTACCCGCTCCTCGACGACTCCACCGACACCTGCTCGGCCTCCACCTGCGTCTATCGCGATGCCTGGGCCAATGCCCTGGCCGCCGCCTTCGGCTCGGGCTCTTGCCCTGTCCCCAACTTCTCCATCAGCTCATGCCACTACTACGACATGGACAACGAGGTCAATATCTGGAGCGGAACCCATCGAGACATCCACCCCGCCCCCGCCGGCTACGACGAGCTGGCCAACGTCTACGTTGCCGAGGCCGCCAAGCTCAAGGCCTGGGATCCCGCCGCAGTCCGCTTCGGCCCCGTCTCCTGCTGCTGGTGGTACTACTGGAACGGCGCCGACTCCAATGACAAGACCGCCCACGGCGGCGTCGACTTCCTCCCGTGGTGGCTCAACCAGGTCTACTGGATGGATCAGATCGCAAGAACTCGCACTCTCGATGTCTTCGACATCCATGCCTATGCCGACGGCAACGCCTCCGGCCTGACCAAGGCCCAGCTTCAGGCGCTGGCCGCCGACGTGCAGCGCGACTACTGGGATCCC
>CAWCWQ010000157.1:0-12790 GCA_963799145.1 uncultured Acidobacteriaceae bacterium
CGTTCTCCACCGGGTCCCAGCCCCAGTATCCGCCCCAACCCAGCACGGCGTAGGCCCAGTGCATGCCCAGGAAGATGCCGCAGGTGAGAAAGAGCCAGGTCACCATCGTCCAGACGCGCGTGATCTTGATCCATTTCTCGCCGGGGTAGCGCATCATCAGCGCTCCCAGGGCAAAGCAGAAGGGCACCGAGAAGCCCACGTAGCCCAGGTAAAGCATGGGCGGATGAATCACCATCTCGGGATACTGGAGGAGCGGATTCAGCCCGTTGCCGTCTTCTGGAATCGCCCCCTGAAAAAGAGCGAATGGCGGCGCGGCAAAGCACAGGATCAGCAGAAAGAAGGTTTGGATCGCTGCCAGGATCGTGCCCGCGTAGGCGTACAGCTTTACGTCTGTCTTGTGCGTCAGCCGCAGCACGAACCCGTATGCCGCCAGCAGCCACGCCCACAGCAGCAGCGAGCCCTCCTGGCCGCTCCACATTGCCGAGAACTTGTACGCTCCGGGCAGGGCGCGGTTCGAGTGCTCCAGAATGTAGGTGATGGAGAAATCGTTAGTGAAGACGGACCAGATCAGCGCAAAGGCGGCCGCAGTGACGGCCGCAAAGCTGGCGATACCAGCCCGGCGCGCCGTATCCGCCAGCCGCTCGGGCAAGATGGGCGCCGGCTGTCCGGTCGCAATCAGCCGCAACGCCACGGCACCGGCCAGCAGGTTGTAAGCGGCCAGCGCCAATGCGATGAGAAGAGCAAAACTGCCAAACGCTGCCATGAAGACTCCACAACGATTCTCGCACGCGGGCGGGGAGCCGGTGGGCCTCTCAACCGCGCAATTCTCTTTCCATTGTAGACGCGTGGCATGTGATTTGGCTCACATTATGAGTGGAGGCAAGGACGCCGAGGCTGTGTCCTATCGAACCTTCTTACGGTAGGTAGATCCACCCCGCGCAAGAGTTTGGCATGAAAAACCCCTTCGTAAGGCCGCAAGCCGATGCCCCGGCCGGGCGCTCTTCCCTGTGCGGCAAAACAAAACGGCCGAAGGAAGGGATAAAGGCTTCGGCCGTCCATGAGCTGGCGAATTGCCCCAAACGCGAGCGGCTTACCGCTGGAGTTTGCGGCGCACCAGGCCAACCAGTCCCAACAGCCCGGTACCGATCATTCCCAGCGTCCCCGGCTCGGGAGCCGGCAGCAAATCCAGAGTCCCCGGCGTGGGTGTTTCCGAAATTGCAACGAAGCGCTGTGAACTCGTGTCAACGGGGATGAAAAACGCGCTGTCAGGCTGGTAGCCAGCGCTCACAGCAGCATTGGCCTCGTCAATCCAGATCTGCGCTGCCGGATCGATGGGATCGGGGTGGTGCTCAGAATTGGTCGAGGTCGGAAACTCAAGCTGCCAGATGGCCAGTGAAACGGGCCCATTATAGCTGGCGGGACCATTTTCAGAGTAGCCGGCCAATTGATCGGCCAGCCACGACACCGCCTCATTGATGGGGAGCGGCGCCTGGCCCGAAACTTCTGAGATGGTCTCCGCCGTGTAGAAGGTGCCGGTGTAGGTTTGGCCGACATGCGTGGGGTTGTTGATGTCCAGGCAAATCAGGTAAATAGAGGGAACGGCATTCCCTTCAATCGTGGCGGTTGACGGGTAGGGAGCGACGGGCAAATTATAGGAGGTGCCGCTCGCATCGGTGAATTGGTACCATAGAAAGCTACTCGGGGGAATTTCGATGCCATCGGCAAAAGCGGTGGAGGCGAAGACCAGGCCCAACAAGACCAGACCGAGGGCGCGAACGCAGAACTTCATCATCACATCTCCTTGATGCCCGCCGCCGCCTTGGCAATAGAGGCGGTACCGGGCATATCTGTTTGTGTGAGTTACATTTCGAGCGTATGGAGGCCGTTCGCGCCGGTCAAGAATTCCGGCGTATCTTTCGTGGTAGACGACATGACGGGAGACTAAAAGGCGACATGACGGGAAGCCGGGATCAGGTTACCGAGGATGTAACCTCGCATCACACAAATGTGGCCTCCTCGAACTGCATTGGATGAGTGGCGTCCCTGTCAATGCGCGCCGTTCAGCATGGATTCGAGAAGCGGTGCAGGTTTCCGCCGGCAGGGACTGAAGGAACTTCCATCCCAGAGATGAACCGGCCTCCGGCGGGATTTCCCGCTTAACTGAGCCTGACCTTGCCCTGAGCGCCGACAGAGAATCGGGCTTAGCAGCCTATGGTGAAAGTCGGGTTTTGAAAGGGCACGACTTTAGTCGTGCCGCAAATGATTGATAACAAACGATGGGCTTTAGCCCCTGAGGGGTGTTTTTCACGAGTTTGGACTTCTGCCACAGGCTGTTAGGATGTCTTCGGCCCGCTCAGGGCAAGCATCTGGCCTGCCAGCGCCAGCAGGTTCTTGCTTTCCGCAGTCCCGGGAAGGAAGCGCACAAGCTCTCCGGCGTAATCTTCGGCAACTTCACCATTGCTGCCAAGCACCAGGACCGGCAGCAAGGGCAGCCGGAGATGCAATTCGGCAACAAACGCTGGCCCGCCGATGCCCTGCATGTGCTGCCCAGAGATGACCAGACCGAGACCCGCGGAGAATTGGGGCTGCTCAACGAGGCAGAGAGCCTCGGCTGCATCGCCCACCCGCTGCACATCCGGAAATCTCCGCTCCAGGATCGATTTGCGCCGATGCGCCTGGAGGGGATCGCTGTCTACCAAGAGAATCGTCGCCATTAGCCCATGAATCCTGCCCGACCCTAAGGTGGGCTGGCCGCCATCCATTAACAACTAGGTAACTAGGATGAGAGGCAGCCGGATTCGGTTGCCCGCAAGGCCGGCCAGCTGAACCGGCCACGGAACGCCGGGCGCTGCCTCAGCGAAGCCGCGTTCCCCGGCGGAACCTTGGATCGAGCCGGCGTCCTGAAGGCACGATGCCGAAGCGCCCCGGAACACAGGCGCATGGTTTAGCGCGGCTCGCACTTCGCAGCTTCAAGCGCAGCCTGGCTCAAAGCGGATTCTCATGCATGACCAGCGCGACAGCGCTGCGCAACCGAGCCCTCTTGCCTTCGTGAGCGGCTCGTATCCTGGGAACCTTCACCAAGGGGTTTCTGCGCATTTCCGCCTCGACAAGGGGGCCTGCCATATCCCAGAGCGGCGTAATGTCGCCCACGACGACAATCTCACTCGGCGCCAGGGAAGACGCGATCATGTGCATCCCGCGGCCGAGCGCGGCGCACATCTTCGCGATCGCTGCTGTCGCCGCCGGGTCTCCCGCCTCGACTAACTTGAGAAGATCGTCGAACGGCGGAGAAGGCTGGTTGGCTATCTCAGTGTAATAACGCATCCCGGCGCGATTCGAGGCTACGGTCTCCCAGCATCCTCTGCTCCCGCAGCCGCAAGGGAGTCCACCGGGATCGACCTGCACATGACCGAATTCGCCGGCCAAGCCACCTTCTCCGCGGATGATCCGCCCGTTGGCAAAGATGCCGGTCCCAATTCCCTCCGAAACATTGACCACGACCAAATCGTGCATGCCGTCGCTGTCGCCGAACCAGACCTCTGCCAAGGCGCAGGCGTTGGCGACATTGTCCACCACAACCGGCAAGCCGGTGGCCTGTTCGACGCGGGACTTGATGCGCTGGATGGGCCACGCTACGTTGGGCGCAAAAACGAATCTCTCCAGGTGAGGATCGAAGCGCCCGGGCAGGCTGATACCAATGCCGTCGAAGGACCGGTCGCTATTGGCGACGATCATCTTGCGAATCGCATCTACAATGGCGGCGAGAACCCTTTGGGGATTGACGGGAAGCTCGATTTCGTTCTGCGTGACGATCTTGCCGCCCAGGTCCGTCACGGCCAGCGTGGTTTGCGCAGGATGGATATCCAAGGCAAGCACGCCTCGCTGGCCGTTGAGATTCAGAAAGGTGGGCCTGCGGCCGCGAGGAAGCCTGCCCATCGAGCCTTCAACGATCCAGTGCTCGGCCAGCAGCTCTTCCACGATGAGCGAGACGGTGCTTCTCTGCAATCCGGAGGCCCGCGCCAGATCGGCGCGCGAGATCGGCTCCTTGATGCGTATCTGGTTGAAGATAAGATTGCGATTGATCTGCCGGGGCACCTTATTCGACGCACTGTGTCTGTTGGTGAAAGAGAAACGCGGCGTCGGCATCTTAGCCATTTCCATCTCCGGGTTGAATTGTTGGGAGGTCACGCCGCGCAAGGCTTTTTCGGGCATCGGCACGATCGCATTAGATTCTATCAGAGACGGTGAGTTTGTAGCAGCTTCGAACCAGGCGATCGCCAGAGTACCTGTAGAGCATATGCGATGGCATGGAAATGCCGATGCCGCCGAGGGTCTCCTTTCCGTGGAGAGAAGCCGTCCGGCATCGGCAATTGCGCGCACAACCCAGCCGGAGACTTAGACCGTATAAGTCGTGGACGAAACCCGGCCTCCGTGGCCAGTCCAGTTGGTGTGGAAAAACTCGCCCCGCGGCTTGTCGGTGCGTTCATAGGTGTGCGCGCCGAAATAGTCGCGTTGCGCCTGGAGCAGATTGGCGGGCAAGCGCGCTGTCCGGTAGCCGTCGAAGAACGCCAGCGCGGTAGAGAATGCCGGCGTGGGCACGCCCATCTGGACTGCATGAACCAACGCCGTCCGCCACGAAGCCTGGTACTGGTTGAGCGCCCCATAAAAGAAGCTATCGAGGAGGAGATTCTCGATCCCTTTGTCCTTGTCGAAGGCCTCCTTGATCTTGCTCAGGAAACGGCTGCGAATGATGCATCCGCCGCGCCACATGAGCGCGATGCCACCCATGTTCAGGTTCCAGCCATTCTCCTTTGCCGACGCCCTGAGAAGCATGTAACCCTGCGCGTACGAGACGATCTTTGAGCAGTAGAGCGCGCGGCGCACACTCTCAATGAATTCGGCGCGATCGCCACCGACGATCTTGGCTGCCGGCCCTTCGAGTATCTTCGATGCCTCGACGCGCTCCTGCTTCAGCGCCGACAGGCAGCGCGCGAAGACCGATTCGCCAATCAGAGTTACCGGCTGGCCAAGGTCGAGCGAACTGAAGACGGTCCACTTGCCGGTTCCCTTCTGGCCCGCCGTATCCAGAATCTTGTTGACCAGCGGCTCTCCGTCTTCGTCCTTCTTGGCGAAGATATGGCTCGATATCTCGATCAGATAACTATCCAGTTCGCCCTTGTTCCACTCAGTGAAGACATCGTGCAACTCATCGGCGGCAAGTCCCAGGCCGCGCTGAAGCAGATCGTAGGCCTCGCAGATCAGCTGCATGTCGCCGTACTCGATGCCGTTGTGCACCATCTTCACGTAGTGGCCGGCGCCTTCCTCGCCCACCCAGTCGCAGCAGGGAGTTCCGTCTTCGACCTTGGCGGCGATGGCCTGGAAGATATCCTTCACGTGCGGCCACGCGGCCGGGTTGCCCCCAGGCATAATCGAAGGACCGAAGCGCGCGCCCTCTTCTCCGCCTGAGACGCCCGTGCCGATGAACAGGATGCCCTTGGCGGCGAGATACCTGGTGCGCCGTGTTGTGTCGGTAAAAAGCGAGTTACCGCCGTCTATGACGATGTCGCCCGCCTCAAGATGCGGCAGCACGTGGTCGATCATCTGGTCCACGGTATCGCCGGCCTTGACCATCAGCATGATGCGGCGCGGCCGCTTCAGCAGCGCGGCCAGTTCCTCGACCGAGTGGGCTCCGACGACCATGGTCCCCTTCGCTTCGTTGGCAATAAAATCGTCCACCTTGGAGACGGTGCGGTTGAAAACGGCCACCTTGTAGCCGTGGTCGTTCATGTTGAGGACAAGGTTCTGTCCCATGACTGCAAGGCCGATCAGGCCAATATCGCACAATGCTTCCGACATACATTCTCCGTTTCAAAGGAATCTAACTGCGGAGGCGCGGATCGCGCACCTTCGCAAGGTTATCGGCAGCTCGCGTTCCGAGCCTTGGGAATGGCAAGGAACGTAATGCTTGCCGGGGCAAATTCAATTTGACCGGAACGGGTTGCAGTCCCTTTCAATTCCGGCAGGTTATCTTCGGCGCCTAACTGCAAATCGGCTCCATTCAACTGAACATGAGTATCCTGAAGGTCGTGGGCCGTGAGCGTGTAACGCTCCGAGGCCATGGGAATGTCGAGAGACTGCGCTTGATCCCGGCCGGCGTTGATGACCAGAAGCGTCACCCCGCCGGGACGATTACGGAGGCAATGCGCGTAGACGTGCATGTCCGGCGCCGGCGACGCGCCCGGATCGAGGACCGTGGTTCCCATGAGCCTGCGCCACAAGAGCGCCGACCAATAGTTAGGGCGAGGCTCATAGGTGTTCTCATCGAGCAGCCCGTAGTCGCTCGCGGCGAGCGTGTTATGCATGTGAACCTGGACGCCAAGCTTGGCTAGGCTGCCAAGCTGATTGAGATAGCGGAAGCTATCGAGGAAGGTGGAGGCCCAGCGGTCTCCGCCGCAGGCAGTTTGAGCCGTCTCAGTTAGCCAAAGAGGCTTTCCCGGCTCGAAGCGATCGCGGATGGCGGCGTAAAACTCCTCAATCTTGGCAGGGCGCGCCAGCCACTCCGCCGAGAGCGCCGCATCGCTGTTCGTGCCTGCGGATGCGCCCATGGCGGCGCAGCGGCTGGAAACACCTCCGTAGGAATGGTAGGAGATGGCGTCGAAGACTGGGCCGGCAGCAGCAAGGATGTCGTCGCTCTTGACCGGATGCATGAATGCAGGAACCAACGCCGTGCCCTCGCCAACGCCTCCGGGGCCGAGGATGACGGTACCGGGAGAGTCGGATTTCATGAGCGCGAGAAAGACGGCCAGATCGCGGGCAAAGGCCTTGGCGTCGTAACCGGCGGGCGCGCCGCCCAGCGCGGCAAAAGTGGGTTCGTTCATATACTCCGCCGCGGCAATGCTTCCGCCGACGGACTTGGTGTACGCGAGAAATTGCCGCGCCTGCTCGGGAGTCCAGGCTCCAGCGGCATCGCGGGCTCCCGCGCTTGTAGCGAAAGAGGTGACGATCTTCGCATTCGCCGCATTGGAGAAATCCACGACGCCCTTCCATTGCTTGCGGGTGAGGACGCCGTTGAAGCCCTTGGGAGGGGTTTCCGGCTCGGGATCGCCGGAGTTATGGAAGTAAGTGGTGTTTGCCCAGGTGCCGCTGACCCGCAGATAAGCAGGCCCCAGCGCAGCAGCCAGCTTGCGTAGGCGGGGATTGCCGAGATCGATGGGCGGGCGATATTGATAGAGGGACGGGCTCATGCCGGCGGGCTGGTTCGAGCCTGGTGGATTCGCAGTCTCCGGAATAGCGGCGGACTTGCTGCCATAGGGCTTCCAGAAGCGTCCGCCTGTAACCTTGACCATCTCGATGTTATAGGACTGAAAGCGTTCGTCGACGGAACCGATGCGGGGCATGGCTGCCGGAGTCAGCTTGGACGGCGGCGCTGCACCGGACTGAGCCAAGCATACTCCCGCACCCAAAGCGAGCAGGGCAGCGCCTGCAAGTGATTTCGCGAGGATCATTCTGCTCATGCCGACGTTGACTCCTGTTGCGAGCTTGCGTATGTTTTTAACTCAGCGCCTAAACGCCGCTGAAGGCGGAAAAACCGCCATCGACCGGAATCACGACGCCGGTCACAAACTCCGAAGCAGGAGAAAGCAGCCACAGCACGCATCCAAAGAGATCTTTGGATTCTCCAAGCCGCCCCATTGGCGTGTGCCCTACGATTGTCTTGCCGCGCGGGGTCCAATCGCCGGTCTCCTTGTCCGTCAGAAGAAATCGGTTCTGATTGGTGAGGAAGAAGCCGGGCGCAATGGCGTTCACGCGAATCTTCGGCGTGTATTCCTGAGCCATATGCACGGCCAGCCATTGAGTGAAGTTACTGACCGCGGCCTTTGCCGCCGAGTAAGCGGGGATGCGAGTCAGCGGGCGGAATGAGTTCATCGACGAGATATTCAAGATCACGCCATAGCCCTGGTCCGCCATAACTTTACCGAATGCCTGGGAGGGCAGAATCGTGCCCAGCACATTCAGGTCGAAGACCCAGCGCACGGCGTCGGTGGGAAGATCGAAGAACTTCAAGTCGGCGCTGGTTGTGGCCTGGGGCTTATTGCCACCCGCGCCGTTGATCAGGCAATCCAGCTTGCCAAGATGGCTGACCACCTCCTGAGCGGTCTGGCCAATACTCTCGCGATTGAGCACATCGCACTTGAAGAACGTTAGCTGCTTGGCGCGCTCTCCCAGCCTCTCGATCAGCGCCTTGCCGGCCTCGGCATTCATGTCCAGGATGGCGACCGTCGCGCCGCATCCGGCCAGCGCGCCGGCGATTTCGCCGCCCAGCACTCCCGCGCCGCCGGTAATGGCCACGGTCTTCCCCGTGAAGTCGTACATCTTCGTCAGTTCCGCCAGATCGAAAGAATCCGGCGGCGCACTCCCAGGCATCTGTCCACTTGCGCCGGCTGCTGTCTTATCCATTTTGCACCCCTTCTCGAATTACTTTAGTAGATTCAGTTCACGCCTACAGGCGGCTGCTGTGCGCCCACAGGCCCAATGCCGGATTGGGGATGAAGAATATCTCCTCGCCATTCACCCGGTTGTAACCTTGACTTAGCTTTTCAGGATCGTAGCGAGTCAGCATCGCGCTTAGATCGCCATAACCGAAGCCCACGCCCTCGACCTCTTGCCGGGTAAGGTGGCCGGGGCACCAGGTAATCTTGAAGCGGCCCTCGGACGAGCCGTGGATAAGATGCGCCGCGGCGCTCAGATCGTTGGCCAAATCGGCATTGGCGTTGACGGCTTCAAGCGTGGCCGGCGTTCCGCGATAGCCGTACTTGCGGATCAGGCTGTCGATGGTCTTGTCTTCGCCGAATTCCTTCACGCCCGGAGCGAGCACGATCAACTCCGCATCGTCGGCCAGCGCCATGCGCGTGCGATAGATGGCCTTGTTGCCCAGCCAGGTGGAGTGAAACTCGCTGGGATCGAGATAGACGACAGCTTTCCTGATTGGCTCGTCGAGCATCTCGAAGTTCACCTTGAGGCTAAGTTCGGCGGCCAGGTTGAAGCACTCGATGTCGTCGCCGATGTAGAGGCCGCGCACGGCCAGCCCGCCGTCCGCCCTGCGTCCCACCACCGTCTGCACATAGACGATGGGAAGATGGCGCAGAAAATGGTCCGAGGCATAATTGAGCACGTTGCGCACGGGGTTTGCGGCGCGGCCCATGATCCGCTCCATGCCGTAGACGGCGCCCAGGTAGTGGCTGCGATTGATGCCCTCGCGGCCTCCCGTGCCCACCAGGATGTTCTTGGTGTAGTTGGCCATGCCGATCACTTCGTGGGGCACGACCTGGCCGATGGAGAGGATCAGGTCGAAGCCGCCCTGCGAGATGAGCTTGTTGACCTGCGCCGGCCACGCATAATTCAGCTTGCCTTCCGATTGTTCGCGGATGAACTCGGCCGGAACCTCGCCCAGCGTCTCGATGTCGGTGCGCCAGTTATGGACGCTGAAAAGATCCTGGGGCACGTCGCCGAACATGTGCGCGATCTGGTCGGGCCGCATGGCGGTATGGGTGCCGAGCGCGGGCAGAACCGCCTTGAGGCGGTCGCCGTAGTGCTGCCACGCATAGCGGGTCAGCTCGCCGGCGCGGGAGTGCTCGCGGGTCTGATCGGGCGGCACGGCAAGCACCTTGTTGCGCGGCCCGAGCTTGGCAAGGGCCTCCACCAGCAGATCGTTCAACTGCTGGGGAGTCAGATCGGTATCGACGCTTCCAATTGCGCAGTAAAGACTCATGCGGTTAACTCCACTTTTTTCAGTCCGGGAGCGAGCAGGACGATGATGAGCAGCGAGATGAGATAGACGCTGGCGGCGAAGATGAAGAGGATTGAATAGCTGTGCGTTAGTTGCAGGACGTGACCGGCAAACTTGGTAAAGAGGACGCCTCCGACCGCTCCGGCCATGGCGCCGATGCCGGTGACCGAGCCCACGGCGCTGCGCGGGAACATATCCGAGGCGGTGGTGAAGAGGTTGGCCGACCAGCCCTGGTGCGCGGCGGCGGCCAGGCTGAGCAGTCCGATAGCGGCCCATTCCGAAGTTATCCGCGTGAAGATAGTTGATGAGAAAGACGGGAACGACGAGGCAGGCGCAGAGAAGCATGGCCGCCAGCCGCGCGCGCTCGTGCCGAAAGCCCCATGCGGATGAAGGATGCGGGCAGGTAGCCTCCGTAGATGCTGCCGACGGCCGAGGCGTTGTAAACGATCAGGATCGGCAGCCCCAGACCCGCCAGGCTCAGATGGAACTTGTCGCTGAAGTAACCCGGCAGCCAGTAGAGATAGAACCACCAGATGGGATCGGTGAGAAACTTGGGAATGGCAAATGCCCAGGTCTGGCGGATGCCAAACAACTTGATCCACGGCGTGGATGGACCTGGCTTCTCCGGGGGGTCCTGGTTGATGTAGGCAAGTTCGGCGGCGGAGAGCGTGGGATGTTCGGCGGGCTTGTGGTATTTGAGGAACCACAGCACAATCCAGGACGCCGAGAAGAAGCCGGTGACCAGAAAGGCGGAGTGCCAGCCAAAGAAGTGGACTGCGATGGGCACGAGGAGCGTGGCCAGGATGACGCCGACATTGGCGCCGCAGTTGAAGATGCCGAAAGAGAACGAGCGCTCATTCTGCGGGAACCACTCGGCGTTGGTTTTGTTGGCGGCGGGGAAGTTGCCGGATTCGCCAATCCCAAGACAGGAGCGCGCAATGCCGAGCTGAAGCACCGAGTTGACCAGCGCGTGGCCCATCGCCGAGAGGCTCCAGACGGCCATGATGACCATGTAGCCGATGCGCGTGCCGATCTTGTCGACGAAGCGCCCGGCGCCGAGCTGGCCAATGCGCATAGAAAAGCGTAAAGAAAGGCTATGACGGTGCCGTAGCTCACTTCGGTCAGGCCGATGCCATGATTGGCAACGCTCTGCATGAGAGTGGGCTTGAGAAGCGCCAGGACCTGGCGGTCCATGTAGTTGATGGTGGTGGCGGCGAAGAGCATGGCGCAGATGGTCCAGCGCACGTACCCTATCCGCGCGCCGTGAGACGAGCCGTTTACGCTCAACGTATCGAGATTCGTACGTTCCGCCATGCTCCTGCTCCTTACAGCCGATACGCTTTCTTCACCAGCCCGTAGGTCAGCTCGTGCGCCACTTCAAAGGCTTCGTCTTCGTCCAGCCGGTGTTCGGCGACGAGCTTGGCAAGGAAGGCGCAGTCGATGCGCCGCGCCACGTCGTGCCGCGCCGGAATGGAGAGAAAGGCGCGGGTATCGTCGTTGAAGCCGACCGTGTTATAGAAGCCCGCCGTCTCGGTCACCTGTTCGCGGAAGCGCATCATGCCCTCCGGGCTGTCGTGAAACCACCACGGCGGGCCAAGGCGCAGGCAGGGATAATGGCCGGCCAGCGGAGCCAGTTCGCGGCTGTAGGTGGATTCGTCGAGCGTGAAGAGGATGATGCGTCAAGCTTGCGCTCGTTGCCGAAGCGGTCGAGCAGCGGGCGAAGCGCGTCCACGTAGTTGGTGGCCGTGGGAATGTCGCAGCCCATGTCGCGGCCGTAGCGCTCATAGACCTTGGCGGTTGTGGTTGCGCGCGCTGCCGGGATGAATCTGCATGACCAGGCCGTCTTCGAGGCTCATCTGCGCCATCTCGGTGAGCATCTGCGCGCGGAAGAGCTCCTGCTGCGCTGCGATCGGCCTGTGCCGGCGAGCACCTGGTGGAAGAGTTCGGCGGCCTCGGCCAGCGGCAGAGTCGGCGGTTTGCGCGGTGGGATGGCCGTGGTCGGTCGCAGTGCAGCCGAGCTCCTTGAAGCGGGCACGCGCCTTGCGCAGACGCGTTCAGGTAGCCCGCCCAGGTCGCGGTGTCTTCGCCGGTCTGCTCGCCCAGCTGAGCGCAATGTTTCCAGCGAAACCCGGCGAACTCCGGATCGACGACCGGGTCGGGCCGGAAGGTGGGAAGAATCCGCGCCTTCCATCCCGAGTCGCGGATCGCCTGATGATCGGCCAGCGAGTCGAGGGGCGAATCGGTGGTGGCCAGCACTTCGAGATTGAAGCGCTCGTAGAGCGCGCGGGGCAGGAACTCGGGCGTCGAGCAGCTTTTCGGCGATGGTGTCGAAGTAGAGGTCGGCGGTCTTCGCCGAGAGCCGCTCCTCCAGTCCGAAGAGCTCCTGAAAGGCAAAGTCCAGCCACATGCGCGTGGGCGTTCCGCGAAAGAGATAGTAGTGGCTGGCAAAGATGCGCCAGACCTTGCGCGGGTCCTTGATCTCCGGCTACGCCGATCTCGAGATCGTCCAGGGAGATGCCCTGGCTGTAGAGCATGCGGAAGACATAGTGGTCGGGCTGCACGAAGAGCTTGGCCGGGTCGGGGAATGGCTCGTTGTGCGCAAACCACGCCGCCTGGGTATGCCCGTGCGGGCTGACGATGGGCAGGCTCTTCACATGCGCATAGAGCGCTCTGGCAATTTTCGGGCGTCGGGTTCGGCGGGAAACAGACGGTCTTCATGGATCAGCATGTTTACGCTACCTTTTCGCTGAGAGGCGACATGGTCTGACCACGCGAGAGGTCAGACTACCAGTACACACTAGTGCAAAGAACGTGACGACGGAAAAGAGGCCCTCCATCGGCAAGATTGCCCCTCCAGCTGATATTTGGGGGCGTCCCTCTGGAAATCGGCGGCACAAGCGACTGCGCGCGGCTTCTCAATTCTAAATGCGCCGTGCTGACGGCATCGCAGGCGGTGCTTCAACCGTGGCTTGCAAATCCCATGCTCGCCAGAACTCCCCGCAT
>CAWCWQ010000158.1:0-11236 GCA_963799145.1 uncultured Acidobacteriaceae bacterium
ATAAATGCAAGACTGGCGATGACGCCGGGCATTGGATCGTCGGCGTGAACTTCATATTCGAGATCGACAAACCCCTTGTACTGGATTGCAATGAGGGCTTCAAACATCTCGCGCACCGGCATCAGGCCGTCTCCCACGGCAACCTGACTCTCCTTGCTATTGAAGTCCGCCAGATCCTTCATGTGAACGTTGAAGAGCCGCGGACCCACTTTGTGGATGGCCTCGACAACGTCCGTGCCGGCGCGGACCGTGTGGCCCACGTCGATGCAGCACCCAATGCGCGGGTCCAGATTCTCCGATGGACTTCAGCACGTCGAGCGGCGATGGCCACAACTTGTCCTCCGGGCCATGGTTGTGCAGCGCGATGCGGATGTCGTACTCCTTCACGAACTTCTCAATGCGAGGAAGGGTCTCAGGCGTTGGATCGCCCGCGACAATCACGGGAATACCCGCGCGCTTGCAGTACTCGAATTTGCTGCGGATATCGGCGTCTTCGTCCGTCCGGAAGTAAATGGCTCCGGCAGCGTGGAGCCTGATGCCGGCCGCGGAATAGTCCGCGAGCGCCTTTGCTTCCTCCGCCGGGTCCATGGGCAGGTGATCTTTCACATCCTTGGCATTCAGCTCGCTCAGGTTGAGCTGCTTCAGGAAGCCGATTACTTGCGCGCGGGTGAAGTTGCGAAAGGTGTAACTGGCCAGCCCCAGATGAATCGGCGAAGGTTTTCCGCCGGCGGTTGCAGGCTCGGCAAAGGAGGGCACGGCGGTGGATGCGGCGCACGCCGCCGCCAGCAGCGCGCCGGATTGAACGAAGTTTCGTCGTGAAAAGGACTGGCTCATAACTGGTAACCTCCTCCGGCGCTCCCGGATACTGCTGTTTGTGCGGCGGCACTGGGAATAAGACAAAGCTCAAGCTGGTTCAGAGATGCGGGGCCCAGCCGTTCTCGTACTCGCGCCCCCATAACTTCATAGCTTGTGGGTCGTTCAGTATCTTGCCGTCCTTTGTGTCGAGCGCAAGCTCCCGGTTCACTTCCCACGCGATGTTAGAGAGTTGCAGCATGGTGACGGCGACGTTGCCCGTCGCGATGGGAGCGTTGAGCTTCTCTCCCTTGCGGATTGCGGCGATGAAGTTGGCGAAGTGCGCATCGGTCATGCCATCGCGTCCCTGCAGGTCGGAGGATGAGCTTGCACTGGCGCCTTTAGCTTCGCCGATCTTGTTGCCCTTGAGATCGTAAACCTCGTAGCCGCCGCCGTCGATCAGCATCGAGCCCGCGGTTCCCATGATCGTCGAGCCGCGGTCGCGGCCGTAGTATTGCATTCCGGAGCAGCATTTTCCCTCCCACGAGATCAGCTTGTCGCCATAGTCGAAGCTGGTCACCAGGGTGTCGTAAAACTGCCAGTCGTCCTTGAAGTGGTATCTTCCGCCGGAAGAAGTTATGCGCTGGGGATAATCTACGCCAAGCGCCCAGCGGCAAACATCGATCTCATGGGTTCCGTTGTTCAGCGTTTCGCCCGTGCCCCAGGTTCTGAACCAATGCCAGTTATAAGGATGAACATTGTCTCTGTAAGCGTGTGCGCGGCGCGGGGCCCTGCCAAAGATCCCAATCGAGCTGGGGCGGCACGGGCGCTTCCTTGCCTGTCCCGATCGACTTTCTGGTGTTGCCGTACCAACCCTTGCCGAAGTAAGGCCTGCCGATAAGCCCGTTGCGGATCTTGTCGACGGCCTCGATCACAAGAGGGTTCGAGCGCCGCTGCGTGCCCATCTGCACAAGCTTTCCATACTTCTGTTGAACCTCTACCAGCAGCGCCCCCTCGGCGGGATTGTGGCTGCATGGCTTTTCGACGTAGACGTGCTTGCCCGCCTGCACGCCGGCGATGGCCATGGGGGCGTGCCAGTGGTCGGGGGTGGCGATGGTGATGGCGTCCACATCCTTCAACTGGAGGATATTGCGGAAGTCCTTGTCAGCGTCGGGGGCGTAGCCTAGCTCCCGCTCGGCGTCGCCGGCAAACTTCTTCAGGATCGCGCCATCCACATCGCACACATGCGAAACGCGGGCGGTGTCCTTGTTTGCCTTGAGGGAGGCAAGATGAGCATAGGCGCGGCCATTCAGCCCTATCACCGCGAAGTTGAGGCGATCGTTGGAGCCGAGAATTTGGCCATAACTCTTTGCGGTCGATCCAATAGCCAAGCCTGCCGCTCCCACTGCGAGCGTATCGAGGAAATCACGTCGAGTTACCATTTCTTGGTTCTCCATCCGAACAGCGAGTTTCTGAATAGTCGCTTGCGGCCGAGATTGCGCCCTGCCTTCCCGCGGGCCTAACAGCCTGTGGCAGAAGTCCAAACTGCCGAAGAACATCCCTCATGGGCTAAAGCCAATCGTTTTTTATCAATCATTTGCGGCACGACTAAAGTTGCGCCCTTTCAAAACCCGACTTTCACCGCGGGCTGCTAAAGGGCTCCGGAATCCATCAGGGCTTGCTTCATCCCCGCCCAGCTTACGCGGGAAGACTCCTCCGGGGTTGCGGCTCCATGCCAGTGCGTCTCAAGGCTTACCGCATCGCGGAAGCCGGCCTGCTTGAGCGCTCGGAACTGCGACGCCCAGTCGATAAGTCCCTTGCCGACCGGCGACCATTCGACCTTGCCCTCCGCATTCTTGACGGCGTTCTTGCAATGGCAGTGGTGAATACGGTCTTTCGGCAAGGCCTGCCAGCCACCGGGAAATGCATCGAGTTCGCCGCGCATGACGGCATTGGCGGGATCCCAGTTGAGCGCAAGATGCGGCGACTGAACGGCATTCATTGTTCGCGCCGCCTCGCGGCCCGTTGCGGTGTTACAAGCGAACTCATTCTCAAGCACAAGCAGGATTCCCTGCTTGCCGGCGGCTTCCGCGGCCGAACGCAGCTTTTCATCGATCGCGGCGCGGTAGGGAGTTACATCCTCCAGCCGCCAAAAATCGAAGCAGCGGACTTTCTCGGTCTTGAATTGCTTGGCCAGAGAGATGCTCCGCTCAAGTATCTCATCCTGTTCCCTAAACTTAACCTCTGCCGCTCCGTGCAGGTCGTCCTTTGACCCATACGGGGACTTGGGCGCGCCCGGCCAGTCGGTCTTGAAGAGCGGGCTGGCGATGTCGGTGACCCTCAGGTTGTACTTGGCGAGGATCCTGTTCGCTTCGCCAATCTGGGGCGCGCTCAACTCAGTTACATTCTTGTCCCACATAGACCGAAGCTCGATCCAGCTCAGGCCGAAATCGCGCGAAGCAACAAAACAGGCATGGTCGAAGTCCTGCGCGATCTCATCGTCGATGACGGATATCCTGAATGGAGATTTCGATGCTTCTGCCATGCCGAAGAGTGGGCGAGCGGCGCACGCAGCGGCAGTAAGGCCTGCAGCCGCAAGAAAACCTTGCCTTGAAAAGTCTTCCATATTGCTCCTTCGGCTCGCTAGGCCGAGGCGCGGCCGGCGGAGCCAACGTAGCTAGGCTAAGTGGCCGGTCACCCTCCGAAAGTGGCGACCGGCCAGTGAAAGAAAGGTTCGCTGGAAAAGCCCTAGAACGACAACCTTAGCGAACCCTGCAAGGTGCGCCCGCCTCCGACGCCATTCACGCTGCCCTGACCGCTGCCCAGGGTGCCCGTGATGGTGCCGAAACCGGAAGCGCCGTTCGGACCGCTGCCGTTAGGCAGGCCGAATTGCGGCGTATTGCTCAACTGGAAGGCGTCAATGCGGAATTCCAGCGCGCCTTCACGGTAAATGGCAAACCTCTTGAAGATGGAGAAGTTATCCTGGATGTACCCGGGGCCGCGGAACTGGTTTCTACCTGTATTGCCCAGGCCAGGACTTGTACACGGCGATTGGCCGGCGCATCCGGTGGGTTGCGTAAAGACGGTTGGGTCAAACCAAGGCGAAGCGGACCCGATGCCTCCCAGCTTGTGGAAGCTTCCTGTCAGAATTGCCGTCTGGTTGGTTCCTGGCGTGTTCAAAGTGCCGCCGCTAGCGGTTACGGTGAACGGCAGTCCGGAGAGCACGGAGATGATTCCGGAGAGCTTCCAGCCGCCCAGAACGGCATCCCCGACGGCGGAGTTCATGATCCGATGACCTTTGCCCATTGGGAGAGCATAGGTGAAGGTGTTCTCGAAGTTGTATTTGCGGTCAAAGTCCGCCGGGGCATACCCTCTGCGCGGATTGATGAAGAAATACAAAGAGCCGTCATCGTCCCCGCCTGTGGCGTAGTCAAGCGCCTTGCCCCAGGTGAAGCCGGAGGTGAAGGTTAGCCCGTGCGAGAAGCGCTTGCTGAGCTGGGTCTGCAACGACTGGTAATTCGACGAGAAGCCCATAAAGTACTGGTTGGTGGCCGCGGTGCGCCCGAAGGTTGCATACTCAGGATCCGACGATGAGCCGCCACCCCAGGTGCTGGGCAGGTTGATGTTTTGGGAGACATTCATATCCGTGCCGTGATTGGCCACATAAGCGAGCTGGAGCGCCATGTCGAACGGAAGCGCCTGCTGTACGGTCAGGTTCCAGGAGCTTGCGTAGGAATTCTTGAAGTTCAGAGGAATGTAAGTGTAGACCTGGGCGATCAGCTGTTTGGCGATGAGAAGCGGTTCGCCGCTCAGCCCCGCCGTGGATTGCGGCAGAGGAATGATTCCGTTGGTGGGAATCGTGATCGGAACCGGCGCCGGAAAGCCTGCCGCGAAGGTGGCTACCGTTACGCCGTCGCCGAGAACGGCGGGGCTGTACGCGTTGCCCACGGGTTGATAGCTGTTGTTGGCGCGAATGGGGTAGTTGTACGCGTAAGTGTTGTCCATGAAAGGCGTGTAGCTGATGCCGAAGCCGCTGCGGATGACCGTATTGGGCCGGAGCCGGTATGCGAGGCCGATGCGCGGAGCAAAGTATCCGTACTGCGTAGTCATGCCTAGGTTGGACGGGTTATTGGTTCCAGTGTAGCCAGCCATGACCAGGGTGTCGTTGGCCGGGTTGTAGTTGGAGAAGCCTCCGGCAACGGCGGGAGTCGCCGGTGGGTAGAGCTCCCAGCGCAATCCCAAATCGGCAGTCAGCTTGGGTGTCGCCTGCCACTTATCGCTGGCAAAGAAGAATGCCCACCACTGACGGTATCGCGGGAAGAAGGTGTTGAGGTCGCGGCCGGTCTGACTCGGGTAATCGAGCAAGAAACTGGCGATGTCATTGGCGACGGTGGTTCCAGGAGAGTTTGCGTCCGAAGTCTGCACGTCGGAGAATGTGAATGCGCCGCGGGGGCTGAAGGTCTGATCCTGTAGCAGGTCGTCGTGAATGCGGCGAACGTCGGCGCCCCACTTGAAGGTGTGGTTGCCGCGTATCCAGGTCCAGTCGTTGACCAAGTCGATATTCGACTCGCCCCTGACCCAAGGCTCGGAGGCGGAATAGCCGACCATGGGGCTGGAGAAGCCGCCGTTGATGGTGACCGCAACCTGACCGCTGGTAAAGCTCTGCCCGGCGATGTTTACGCCGGGAATGCCAAGGGCGGTGGCGTCACTGTTGCCGTAATCGTTGGGCTGTGCGGCGGAGCCGTAGTGGGCGAGACCAACACGCACTTCGGTAAGGAATGTCGGCGAGAAGATGTGATTGTAATTGAGGCCGGTGCTGTAGGAATTCTGAGTGCCCGTGCCTTCAAATCCGCCGCCCTGAGGCCCGCCGAGGAAGGCGCCGAAGGCAGCCTGCTGGAAGGTGATCACCCTTTGGAAGCTGTAACGGCCGCTGAAGTTGTTCCTCTCGTTCATCGAGTAGTCGCCCTTGAGGTCGAAGCTGTCGGAGGTCTTGGTGAAGGGCAACCTGGTGGTGTAATTGTTGGCCGGGTTATTCATCGTTTTGGTGGTGAGCGTCCCGTTTTTCGCCGCCGCCGCGTTCAATTGCGTCAGCATAGCAATCGAGACTGCGCTCACCCTGCTGTAAGGGATCTGGTTGTTGGTAAACGGCGCGCGGTGAACAGTGGCTCCGTCACCGGTGACCGGGTCGTAGACCTGGCCTTTGGTGCCGTTCATCGCTCCGCTCAGGTCGATGCAGCCCTTCGGATCGGTGCAGCCAGTCTGGCCTGTTGTCGGCGTGAAAAAGCGGGAGTCCGGAATCTCGAAGGTGCTGGAGACGGACTCGTGATCGACCGTGTGGAGATAGTCGCCAAAGTAGAAGATTTTGTCCTTCTTGATAGGGCCCCCGACCGCGCCGCCAAAGTAGTTATACGAAAGATGCCCGAGGGGACCGGCAAAGAAGGATCGGGCGTTGAGATCGTTATTCTGAATGAATTCGAATGCAGAGCCATGCAGGCTGTTGGTGCCGGACTTTAGAGTGACATTGGTTATGGCGCCGATAGAGCGGCCCAGTTCGGCCTCGTAGTTGTTAGTGGAGACGTCAACGGAGCCGATGGCCTCTGCCGGCGGAATGATGATCTGCAACAGGCCGGTGCGTTCATCGTCGTCGATGCCTTCGATCTGATAAAGGTTGCTGACGCGCGGCATGCCGTTTACTTCGGTCTGCAAAGAACTGGCCGCGTTGAAGAACTGCGAGTGCTGGAAGACCGCCGGCGCCGCGCCGGGGACCACGTTGAGGAGCGTCTGGTAGTTGCGGTTGGTGCCCAGCGGCATATCCACAACGGCCTCCGCCTCAATCTTGGTGCTGATGTCGGCGCGGTCCGTTTGCAGTGCGGGGGGCGCCGTGGTGACGATGACCGTTTCAGTGGCATTGCCGGGCACGAGAACGAGATCGACGCGGGTGGCCGAGTTGCTGGCGAGGTCGATGTTCTCTTGAGTTGCTTTCTTGAAGCCCTTGGCCTCTACCGTGACAGAGTAGGGGCCGGGCTGAAGGTCCGGGAAGGTGAAGTTGCCGCTTTCATTGGTAACAGACAGGTGAAGCGCGCCCGTTCCCGCCGCGGTAGCCGTAACTTTGGCGTTGGCGACGGTTGCACCGGTGGAGTCTGTCACCGTCCCCAGCAGCGTGGCGGTCACCGCCTGCCCCAGGAGCGCGTGCGAGAATCCGAGCAGGAAAAGGGTACAGATGGACCCAAGAATGGGTCTCATGATTTTGCGTGACGTCATTTGGAGCCTCCAAGGTTAAGTCGAGTTCAAGCTGCAAACAACATATTGTTCAAATACCGAACGAACCGTATATTCATTCCCCTGAATTTGTCAAGGATAAAATTCAAAGCCCGTAGGAAAGTGCCTCCCGCCCTTGCCGATGGCGTTTCGCTCAGCGTGCGGCGATCTTCGGTGGCGATTGACAAGAAACTTGGAGAACGGCGCAGTTGTTGCGTAAGCACTGTAGATTCATGAAAATGTGAGCCATTTCCGCCCCTGCCCAGGATGCCGTGCGACGCCGCAGTCCATCGCTTTCGCCGCCCTTCCCGCTCTGGCGGCAAGGGCCCTTCGCTGGCGGGGCTGCCGGGGCTCTAGTTGGGCGCGCCGGTGGTTTCAGCGGCGGCGAAGGTGCATTCTCCGCACTGGCAGACGCGGCGCAGGTACTCCCAGGAGTAGATGCCGCCGGAGTGGCCGTCGAGCCAGTTGAACTGGATGGCATAGCGGCCGACGGCGTGGGCGCTTGCAGGCTTGGGCGCCGGTGCGTACATGGGCAGCACGGCGGCGGGCCTGGATTTGGGCTCGCCGGGCTTGCGGCCTTGCTGGGCGCGCTCTTCGACGCAGGTGGCGCATGGGCAGGCTTCGCGCAGCCAGGCGAAGCTCCAGGCGCTCTTGTGGCCGTCAACCCAGTCGATTTCGAGCCCCTTCCCCTCGGTCAACAGCACCCTGACCTTTTCCGGTGTGACGGCGATCCGGGCCAGCGGACGGTTTTCTTCCGTCTCGCGGGGTTCCCGGTCCTTGGGGACAAAGCGGATGCCTTCGTGGCTCATGGATACAGTTTACAGAGATCAGAGATCAGGGGTCAGGGGTCAGGGCCGCGCTAGCCGCGGTCGTAGCGCAGCTTGAGCGCCAGGATGGCCAGAGCGAGAGCCAAGGTGACTGCGTTGGCCGCGGCGATGGGGCCGGAACCGATGCCGATGCCGTAGACCAGCCAGCAAGCCACACCAAAGCTGAACAAGAGGAACATGGTCAGCGAAATGTCGCGGGCGCTCTTGCGCCGCCACACTCTGATGAGCTGCGGAAGAAAGGAGATCGTAGTGCAGGCGGCGGCTGTCGAGCCTATCCAGTCGAAGATCCACTTCGGCGGCGCCCAGCCTGGAACGAGGATGAAGAAGGCCATCTTTGTGGATTCCTCCGATCGAGTCTTCTCGGGTAGGTTCGCTTTTCCTCAGGGGCTAAAGCCCGCGTCGATCTTGCAGCATTTGCGGCACGGCTGAAGCCGTGCCCTGATACAACTTGGACCTGTTCAAAGATTCTTTATGGATTCCTCCAGAAGAACCATGCGGCCATGGAAAGGCCGGTGAGGACCACCAGCGCCCGAAGCACCGGCTGAGGGACCAGGCGGGCAAAACGGGCCGAGGTATAGCCGCCGATGGCGCAGACGGCCATGGCCAGCAGGCAGTAGCGCCAGACGACCTGGCCGTTCGCGACGAATATGACGAAAGCGACGCCGTTGGCCAGGGTGGTGGAGACTACCTTGAGGGCGTTGATCTCGTGCAGATCGCGGTATCCGAAGAGCGAGAGCAAAGTGATGAGCAGAAAGCCGGCTCCGGCGCCAAAGTAACCGATGTAGAAGCAGACCGCCATTGTGGAAAGAAACACTGGAAGGCGGCGCGGCGGACGGGGATCGACTGCGATAGCGCCCTGGCGGCGGGCGAGTTTGAGCCGCTCGAGCCAGTCCGAGACAGGGCCGCAAAGGGCGAAGATGGAGGCGGCTACAAGCAGCAGCCACGGCACCAGGCGCAGGAAAGTCAGTTGCGGCGTGCTAAGCAGAACCACGGCTCCCGCCGCGCCGCCGAGCAAGCCGGCGAGGCCCATGGGCAAGGCGAGGCGATAGTTTTTGCGGATGTCGCCGCGGTAGGCGGCAATGGAGGTGAGCTGGCCCGGCCACAGCGCGACGGTGTTGGTGGCATTGGCCTGGACGGGCAGCATCCCCATCCCGAGCATGGCGGGAAAGGAGAGAAACGAACCGCCTCCGGCGACGGCGTTGAGCACCCCGGCCAGAAAGGCAGCCACAGTGAGCCAAAGCCAGTGCCAATCCATGAAGGAGGGAAGGCCGGGGAGGTGTGTCATCCGATCTTGATTGTAAAGGAATGCCGGAGTTGCGACCGGCGATGGGCGGGAGGCGTCTTCCGTGCGCATCCGCCGCGATGAAGCGCGGCGGATGCCACCGGGAAGCGTGGTTAGAAGTTGAAGTGCCCGGCGAACTGGAAGTCGCGCGGAGAGTTTTGGATGCCGGTGACGTTGCCGAACGAGGTCGATCCGGAAGCCCAAGCGGCGGCGGGCGAGCCGAACGTCACGTGGTTCCAGGTGTTCAGGCAATCGGCTTCGATCACAAGATTCAAGCTTTCGTGGATGGGGAATGTGCGGCGCAACCCGGTATCGAGATTCCAGGTATACGGACCGCGCAGTTTCAGCGCCCTCGACCGCGGCGCATTGCCAATCAGATACTGGGCCGTACTGACTGTAGAGATGTTCTGCGGAGTCTGGAAGGCGTTCACGTCGAGGTAATGAATCGCGACGCAGCCGGTTTGCCCCAGCGCGTTAATGCCCAAATTGCAAGTGTTGTATCCATTAGGCCCTTTTCCCCACTTCCCGTTGATGTGGGCGCTGTGGCTTCCGTAGGTGGGGTTCAGGTCCGGCATGCACTGGCCTTGCCCCGGATAGGTCGACGAGGTGCATCCAGACCATGTGACCAAAGTAGGCGTCCCCTGAGCAGCGGTATAGATCCCCGAAAGCTGCCATCCGCCCGCCGCCCACCGCACGAAGCGCGAATCGTTGCCGATATGCCCCTTGCCGAAAGGCAGTTGATAGACGCCGAAGGCGTTGAGCTTGCTAGGAATCGAGATCACCGTCGCCGAGCGGTCGATGCGGTCCTGTTTCCAGGCGCTGCCCACGTTCGACATAGCGCCCGCCGGAATTGCGAAGCCGCTCCGGAAGCTGCCGTCGTCGCCGATGTTCTTCGAGTAGGTATAGTTGATGTTGAAGGTCAACCCATGACTCATGCGCTGATTGAGGGTGACCTGCAACGCATGGTAGCTGAAGTTGCCCACATTCGTACCCCAGGTATCGCCGTTGTACGAGGGTGAGGCAGAGCTGATGTTGCCGTACTGCGGGAAGGCGACCAGCATCTGCCCGATGGTGGCCGAGGTGCTGACTGCCGCGGCATTCTCAAAGAACGTGTAAAACGGAGAGCCCGGCATGGCCGCTTCGAGGAGCGCGACATTGTTAGGTGTCGCCGGGGCATCCAGGAGCGGCGTGGTCACCTTAGTGGCGGTCCCGTTGGCGTAGCCGGCAACCGATCCGAGACCGGCAAGATACTTGGGATTCAGCTGGTTGACCCAGTACCCGCGAGGATTGCTCCCGTTGGTGCCGGAATTGATAATGAAATGGCTCTCGTTGCCCACATAGTTGACGGCCAGCGTCATGTCCGAGGTGATTGACCGCTCAAAGCCCGCATTCCAGAACTCGAGTTCCGGCGCGCGCCCAGAGATATAGGGGTCGGCATAATTAACGCTCGTCGCGCTAACGAATTTGCCCGCGCTGTTCAGATAGTTGCCGGTGTTCAGTTCCTGGGCCGTTACGCCCGGGGTGGGGGCCGCGGGATAGGCGAAGCCCGGACCGTACAGACTGGTGTTCGCCAGTCCATCGGTGGCGAACTGCGCGCTGTTGTTCAGCCAGAAGGACGGCGCTGCCGCCGCGCCGCTCGTAGTCTCGGTAGGTCCGATGGCGGTCATGTTAAAGCCGGTTTGTCCGGTGCCGCCGGCCGCGCCGCCGCGCCCGCCGACGCCGCCACCCTCGGAGTACACCAATGCGTAGCCTACCCGTATGACTGTTTTGGGATCCTTCTCATAGGCAAACGATACGCGCGGCCCGAAGTGCTTCCAGTAGGTCTGCACCGGTGTCTTGCAGCCGCAGCTTACACCCGCTCCGCCCCAGGTGCCGGCGAATTGCAACATGCCCGGCGTCCCGGTCAGCGGGTTGGTCAGGTTCGGATTGAGGAATGTCCAGCGATTCTGTGCTTCGTGGTAGGGGGGCAGGTAGTCCCAGCGAAGTCCGAGATCGAGGGTCAGCTTGGGCGAAAGTTTGTAGATGTCTTCCGCGTATGGCGCAAAAGGCTTGAATCGCCCAGCCAACTCGCTGACGG
>CAWCWQ010000159.1:0-3553 GCA_963799145.1 uncultured Acidobacteriaceae bacterium
TGCGGGGAGTCCAGGCAGGCATGGGATTTGCGAGCCATGGTTAGAGCGCCTGCGCTGCCGTCGGCACGGCGCATCTGCGGTCTGGGAAGCCGCACGCAGGCAGGCGCTCCGCCGATTTCCAGAGGGGCGCGCGGAAGTATAAGATGAAAAGACAATATAGCCGATTGAGGGCCTCTTTTCCGCCGTCGCGTTTTCCGGCCAGGAGTCTATACTGATGGTCTGACCTCTCCCGTGGTCTGACCATATCGCCTCTCGGCAAAAAGGTAGCGTTTGAGACATGTTGATCCACGAAGACCGTCTATTTCCCGCCGAGCCCGATGCGCGAAGAATTGCTAGGGCGCTCTATGCGGATGTGAAGGGGTTGCCCATCGTGAGCCCGCACGGGCACACCAAGGCGGCCTGGTTTGCGAACAACGAGCCTTTCCCCGATCCAGCGAAGCTCTTCGTGCAGCCCGATCACTACGTCTATCGCATGCTCCTGAGCCAGGGTATCTCCATGGAGGAACTCGAGATCGGCGTGCCCGAGATGAAGGATCCGCGCAAGGTCTGGCGCATCTTTGCCAGCCACTACTATCTATTTCGCGGAACGCCCACGCGCATGTGGCTGGACTTTGCCTTCCAGGAGCTCTTTGGGCTGGAGGAGCGGTTCTCGGCGAAGACCGCCGACCTCTACTTCGACACCATCGCCGAGAAGTTGCGGACGCCGGAGTACCTGCCCCGCGCTCTCTACGAGCGCTTCAATATAGAGGTACTGGCGACCACAGATTCTCCCTTCGACTCGCTGGCCGACCTCAAGGCCGTACGCGAATCGGGCTGGAAGGCGAGGATCGTTCCCAACTTCCGTCCAGACCCGGTGGTCGATGCCGAGTTCCAGGGGTTCGCTGAAAACATTGCCCTCATGGGCGAGCAGACGGGAGAAGATACCGCGACCTGGGCGGGCTACCTGAATGCGTTGCGCAAGGAGCGTGCCCGATTCAAGGAGCTGGGCTGCGCGGCGACCGACCACGGCCATCTCACCGCGCAAACGGCCGACCTGCCGCTGGCTGAGGCTGCCGAGCTATACCGCCGCGTGCTCTCCGGCACAGGCCGACCTGGCGCAGCAGGAGCTGTTCCGCGCGCAGATGCTCACCGAGATGGCGCAGATGAGCCTGGAAGACGGGCTGGTGATGCAGATCCATCCTGGGGCCGTGCGCAACCACAATCCCACGGTCTATGAGCGCTATGGCCGCGACGTGGGCTGCGACATTCCCAGGGCGACCAATTACGTGGATGCGCTGCGCCCCTTGCTCAACCGCTTCGGCAACGAGCGCAGCCTGACCATCATTCTCTTCACGCTGGATGAGTCGACTTATAGCCGCGAACTGGCGCCGCTGGCGGGGCACTATCCGTGCTTGCGCCTCGGCCCGCCTTGGTGGTTCCACGACAGCCCCGAGGGAATGATGCGCTTCCGCGAACAGGCGACGGAGACGGCGGGCTTCTATAATACAGTCGGCTTCAACGACGACACGCGCGCCTTCCTTTCGATTCCGGCCCGGCACGACGTGGCTCGCCGCGTCGACTGCGCCTTCCTGGCCCGGCTCGTCGCCGAGCACCGGCTGGACGAGGACGAGGCCTTCGAAGTGGCGCACGAGTTGACCTATGGATTGGTGAAGAAAGCCTATCGGCTGTAAGGAGCGGAGCATGGCGGGCAAGCACGAATCTCAAGACTCTGAGGCGCAGAGCAGCTCGACTCCCGGCGTGCGGATTGGGCATGTGCGCTGGACCATCTGCGCCATGCTCTTTGCCGCCACCACCATCAACTACATGGACCGCCAGGTTCTGGGGCTTCTCAAGCCCACCCTCATGCACAGCGTGGCCAAGCACGGCATCGGCCTGACCGAAGAGAGCTTCGGAATCGTCATCGCATTCTTCACGCTTTTCTATGCGCTCGGCCAGCTCGGCGCGGGGCGCTTTGTCGACAAGGTCGGCACGCGCATCGGCTACATGGTCATCATGGCCGTCTGGAGCCTCTCCGCCATGGGCCATGCGCTGGTCAACTCGGTGCTTCAGCTCGGCATCGCGCGCTCCTTTCTTGGAATAGGCGAATCCGGCAACTTTCCCGCCGCCAACAAGACCAACGCCGAGTGGTTTCCGCAGAATGAGCGCTCATTCTCTTTCGGCATCTTCAACTGCGGCGCCAATGTCGGCGTGATTCTGGCCACGCTGCTCGTGCCCCTGGCGACCCATTTCTTCGGCTGGCACTCGGCCTTTCTGATCACCGGCGTTCTTCTCGGCATCGTGGATACTGCTGTGGTTCCTCAAGTACCGCAAGCCCGCCGAGCATCCGCACTCTCCGCCGCCGAACTTGCCTACATCAACCAGGATCCCCCGGAGAAGCCCGGCCCATCCACGCCGTGGGTCAAGTTGTTCGGCTTCCCTCAGACCTGGGCGTTTGCCATTCCCAAGTTCCTCACCGATCCCATCTGGTGGTTCTATCTTTACTGGCTGCCGGGTTACTTCAGCGACAAGTTTCATCTGAGCCTCGGCGGGCCTCGGGATTGCCGATCCTGATCGTCTACAACGCCTCGGCCATCGGCAGCATCTACGGAGGCTACCTGCCCGCGCCCTTCATCCGCATGGGGCTTTCGGCAGAGCGCGCGCGGCTGGCGGCCATGCTTCTCTGCGCCTGCCTCGTCGTTCCCGTCTTTCTGATCAACTACCTTCACGCGGACAATTCGGAAATGGGCCGCTATCGGACTGCTCAGCCTGGCTGCGGCCGCGCACCAGGGCTGGTCGTGCAACCTCTTCACCACGGCTTCGGACATGTTCCCGCGCAGCGCCGTGGGCTCGGTTACCGGCATCGGCACCATGGCCGGAGCGGTCGGAGGCTTCCTGTTCTCCACCTACATCGGTTACATCCTGCAACTGACCCACGGTAACTATTCAATCCTCTTCATCATCGCCGCCAGCGTTTATCTCGTCTCGCTGCTCATCAATGTCTTGCTCGCTCCCGGGCTGAAAAAGGTGGAGTTAGCCGCATGAGTCTCTACTGCGCAGTTGGAAGCGTCGATACCGATCTGACTCCTCAGCAGTTGAACGATCTGCTGGTGGAAGGTCTCGCCAAGCTTGGCCCGCGCAACAAGGTGCTGGCCGTCCCGCCCGATCAGAGCCGCGAACACTCGCCGCGCCGGCGAACTGACCCGCTATGCATGGCAGTACTACGGCGACCGGCTCAAAGCGGTTCTGCCCGCGCTCGGAACGCATACGCCCATGCGCCCCGACCAGATCGCCCATATGTTTGGCAACATGCCGCAGGAACTCTTCCGGGTCCACAACTGGCGCACCGATATCGAGACGCTGGGCGAGGTCCCGGCTGAGTTTATTCGTGAACAGTCCGAAGGCAAGCTGAATTACGCATGGCCGGCGCAGGTGAACAAGCTCATCTCGCAGGGCGGCTTCGATCTGATTCTGTCCATCGGCCAGGTGGTGCCTCATGAAGTAATCGGCATGGCCAACTACACCAAGAACATCCTGGTGGGCACCGGCGGTCGCGACGGCATCAATCGCAGCCATT
>CAWCWQ010000160.1:0-15768 GCA_963799145.1 uncultured Acidobacteriaceae bacterium
TGCCTGTTGCAGAATTGCTGCCGCAACGGAGTTGTACCGCGTCTGCGACGCTTTGCGATTGACTACGGTCACGCGGCACGATTCGATCGGCCCGGCTCACCGACACGGACCGACCGATGGCTCATCACTTCCGCGAACCCGAGCGACGCCAGAGGTTGCTGCTGCCAGCCGACATGATGGAATGGCTTCCGCGGGATGACATCGTCCACCTGATCGTGGAAGCGGTGGCGATGATGGACCTGTCGAGGTTCGAGGCCAGCTATAAGCTCGGCCGCGCAGGCCAGGCGCCATTCGCCCCGCAGGTGCTGCTGGCGCTGCTGATCTACGCCTATTCGCAAGGCGTCCGCTCGAGCCGGGCGATCGAGCGGCTGAGCGGTCGCGATGCGGGGTATCGGTTCATCGTTGGCGACAACATCCCCGACCACACGGTGATCGCGCGGTTCCGCCAGCGCCATATCGGGGAGATGCAGACGGTGTTTCTCGCCGTGCTGCGGCTGTGCCGGGAGGCGGGGCTGGTGCGGCTGGGTCTGGTGGCGCTGGATGGCACCAAAGTGCAAGGCAGCGCCTCGCTGGAAGCCAACCGCACGGCCGCCAGCATCGAGGCGCAGATCGAGATGATGCTGGCCGACGCGCAGGCGACCGACGCCCAGGAGGAGCGCCAGCCCGCCGCGCACCAGGGCGCTGCGTTGCCGAAGTCGCTGGCAGGGCGGGCGGAGCGTCTGGCGCGGTTGCGCACGTGCCAGGAGAAGCTGGAACGCCGGGCGGCGGCAGCGGCCGCGCGCCAGCAGGCCAAGATCGATGCCCGGGAAGCCGAGGAGCAGGCGACCGGCAAGCGCCGGCGCGGCCGCAAGCCGAAGCCCGCCGATCCCAGCAGCGATCCCGACACCCACGCCAACGTCACCGACCCCGACAGCGGCATCATGAAGACGCGCCGCGGCTGGCTGCAGGGCTACAACGCCCAGATCGTGGTCACCACCGGTCAGATCATCATCGCCAGCGATGTCACCACGGACGCCAACGACGTGCGGCAACTCCGCCCGATGCTGGCGCAGGCGCAGGCGAATGTCGTCGCGGTGGCCGACGAAGCCGAAAAGGACACGGTCACGCTCGGGGCCGTGGTGGCGGATGCCGGCTACTGGTCGGAGGCGAACGCGGCGCCCGAGACCGAGGACTGCGAGCTGATCATCGCCACGCAGAAGGACCACAAGCAGCGCGCTGCTCTGCGCGATGCGCCGCCGCCGCGGGGCCGAAAGCCAAAGAACATGACGGCACGCGAGCGGATGGACCGCAAGCTGCGCACCAGGCACGGGCGTGAGCGCTATCGCCGCCGCGGCGCCGCCGTCGAGCCGGTGTTTGGTCAGACGAAGGACCGCCAGGACGCCCGCCGCTTCAGCATGCGCGGGCTGGAACGCTGCCGCGGCGAGTGGAACTTGCAAGCTGCCGTGCACAACATGAGGAAGCTACACCGGGAGTCTGTCCGGCGTGCGGAAAAGGCCAAGGAGAAGGCTGCAGAAAGAGCGAACAAGGCCGCCTGAGGCGGCTTCTTGCCTCTCTGCGTGCGCCTGCTACCTCCTCAGCACCCTTCCTGCGCCGCCGATCGCCAATCCTGCAACAGGCTCCCGGGTGGCCTCGCATATGAGCGATATCGATCTTTGATCCCGCGGTGATCCTGTTCGAGGCGAATATTGAGGTAGGCATTCGCCCGGTGCCGAACCCGCGCCCGAGTTCATGCTGGGCCGCCGCGGGATACGCGTCATGCCCGTCGCTCGTGACCCGATCTGGCACCGGTCCCATGACCGCTCTGGCCGAGCGGAAGAACGCCTTCGCGGCCGCGAGGTCGCGGTGCGTGCTCAGCATCACATCGGGCGCCATCACGATCGACCGCGCGATACAGATATCGCGACTGGCCGTGGACCTTGATGTAGGTCTCGTCAACATACCAGCTGCGTCCGACGCGGCCGTGCCGACGTCGGCGAAGGTCGTTCGCCAGCATCGGCGCCAGCTTATGCCTCCCACGCCCGCACCGCCTCGTGACTGAAGACGATGCCACGCACCAGGAACATCTCGCTGAGGTCGCGCAGGCTCAGCGCATAGCGTAGGCGCCACAGCACCACGAGCGCGATGACGTCGCTGGGGTATTGGGTCCGGTTCAGCAACCCACCGCTGCGCTCGTTGAACTGCTTGCCACAGGTGCGGCAGCGAAACCGCCGGCATCCGTGCGCGGTGCGCTCTGGTCGCTCCGTCACCTCTGCCGATCCGCATCCCACGCACTGCGATCCCATCGGCCCCAATCAGGAAGGCGACACGCTACCGGCTTCGAATGCCAGCCAGGACCCCGCCTGGCCCGAGTTCGTGACAGAACCTGGTGCGAGCTTGCGGTCCATCCGCTCGCGTGCCGTCGATGTTCTCTGGACATTCCGTCTCCGCAGCGGCTGATCGCGCAGAGCAGCGCGCTGCTGGCGGTCCTTCTGCGTGTCGATGGATCATGCTCGCAGTCCCGGCCTCGGGCCGCCACTTCGGCTCCGACCGCACCGGCCTCGGGCACCACGGCCCCGAGCGCGACGGTGTCCGTATTCGGCTCGTCGGCCACCGCGAGACAGTTCGCCTCGCCTATCGCCAGCATCGGGCGGAGTCGCCGCACGTCGTTGTACTTCCGTGGCAGACATCGAGTGCGAGATATCTGACCGGCGGTGACCGGATCTGGGCGTTGTAGCCCTGCAGCTGTCGCGGCGCGTCTCATGATGCCGCTGTCGGGGTCGGTGACGTTGACGTGGGTTCGGGATCGCTGCTGGGATCGGCGGGCTTCGGCTTGCGGTCGCGCCGGCGCGTAGGCGGTCGCCTGCTCCCCGGCGTCCCGGGCATCGATCTTGGCCTGCTGGCGCGCGGCCGCTGCCGCACGCCCGGCGTTCCAGCTGTTGGCGGCGACGGAGACCCGCGCATAGATGGCGAAGTTTCGCTCCAACTGGGGCCGTATATGGTCTGGCGGCGCGAGCCGGAGGCATGCGGGGCGGTGGCGTTGGGTTGGGCATCCGGGGGGCGGGGACAGGCGAGACGATCAGCTGGGCGCAGCGGTTTGAGGCCTGACCTGCGCGGGGCTGGGCAATCTGGCCTTGTGACACCGGCGATCGGGCCGCCGGGGTTGCGGCAACAGCCGAACGTGGTGGGGTACGCGCAAGCGCCGTCGGCCTTGGGTTGAACCGTGGCCGGCGGCGGGGAGGGAAGCGTGCGGGCGCGCCGACGAAGGTAGCGGACGGCGGTGGCCGACGGCGGCGGCCGGGCGGTTCAGAACGTGAGATCGTCACCGATGGGGGCGCTTGCGTCACCATCGGTGGCGGTGTTGTCGGCGCCCTGTTCCTGGCGGAGGTGAGCCTGGATCTGATCGAGGTAGAGGGCCGTCACCGTCTCGCGCAGGTCGTCGAGCAGTTCGAAGACGGCGAGGGCCTGCTCGGGCGTCCAGGTTGCGGGGATGACGACGGTGGTTGCCCAGCGGGGTGGGCCGGCGGGTGGCGGTGGCGGCGGAGGTGGGTTCATGACTTGGCGCCGCGGCGCTTGCGTGCCCGCTCATCGGCGCGGTCGCGGGCTTCCTTGAGCCGATAGGATTCGCCCTCGATGGCAACGATCTCGGCGTTGTGCACCAGGCGGTCGATCAGCGAGACGACACAAGCGGCGTTCGGAAAGACGTCCTTCCATTCGACGAACGCTCGGTTGGTGGTGATCAGCGTGCTTTTGTTCTGATAGCGACGCGATACCAACTGGAACAACATGTCAGCGTGACGGTTGGAATAGGATAGATAGCCGACCTCATCAATGACCAGCAGCTGTGGTCTGGCATAATGGCGAAGCCGGCGCTGCAGGGTGGAATCGCTGTCCAGCGCGCAGAGATCACCCAGCAGTTGGCCGGCGCTGGTGAACAGCACGGTGTGGCCATCGATCACCGCCTGATGTGCGATGTTCTGCGCAAACATCGATTTGCCGACGCCATTGGGGCCGACAAACACGACGTTGGCGGCCTCCTTGAGGAAGTCGAGCGTGATCAGCGCCTCAACGGCGGCCCGGTCGCACTGCTTGGGCCAGGTCCAGTCGAAGTCGCAGAGTGGCTTGAAGCGGCCGATATGCGCGGCGCTGAGCCGGCGGTCGAGGCTGCGTCGGGCGCGTTGCTGCTCCTCCCAGTCCAGCATCGGCGCCAGCCAGGGCTGGGTCGCGACCTCGGACCAGTGTGTCAGCAACCCGTGCAGGTGCAGCGCCTCAGCGCGGGCACGCAGGGCGTCGTTTTCAGTCTTCGGCAGGTGGGGCGTCGGAAGAGACATCGTTGCGATCCTTCAGCTGATCATAGGTTTCGAGTGCGTGCGGTTGCACCGTTGTGTCGCGTGCTCGCAGATGGGCCGGCAGGTCGACGCCAACCGACGGCGGCTCACCGCGCTGCTCGCGCCGCCGCGCCAGGGCCAGGCGCACGGCATTCGGATGCGGCACACCCCGCTCCAGCGCCTCGAGGATGGCGGCCTGCATCTCGGCGGCACTGGTCTGCGCCAGCAGGCGCATCAGGGCGGCGGTGATGGCGCCGAGATTGGCGCCGCGCTCAGCGGCGCGGATCAGCAAGGTCTGGCTGGCCGGGGCGGCCTGCGCCAGGCGATCGGTGGCGCGGTGCTGACGCGCGGCGCGTTTCTGCGCCACCAGCGCCTCGACATGACCCGGGAGCTCGATCTGCGCGTCGCGATCGTAGCTGCGCGGATAGCAGGCAAGCACGGTGGCGCCGTCCACGATGCGTACCTCATGCGGATCGGCGAGCACCGTCAGCACGCGGCGAACATGCGTATGAGGTATCGAGTAGTCGTTCAGATCGAAACGGACATAGGGGGTTTTGCCGACGCTGACTGCAACGCGCTCGAGCAGCGGCGGCGGATTGTCGGGCAGCGACAGCAGGCGCGGCGCTTCCTCGGCGAACACCTGGCGGACGCTGCGCGTGAGGTCTTCGGGACAGCGCCGATCGGCGGCAAGGCCATTACACCAGGCCTCGGCCTGGGCGTTGAGATCGTCCAGGCCGGTGAACGACCGGGCCGCGAAGAATGATCCCGTACAAACCGAATGCTTCGTTCCACGCGGCCTTTTTCGTTGCCGCGAGCGATCGCCACTGGGCGAGGTTCAAAACGATAGTGTCCGGCGAAGCTCAGCAGGGTGGGATTGAAGCGGATCGCATCGCCGCGTCGTTCCAGAACCGCACTCTTGAGATTATCGTAGAGCAGGACACGCGGAACACCCTGCCATGCTTCGAAGCCGGCGACGTGGCCGCGCAGAAAGTTCTCCATGCGGGCATCGAGGAAGAAGCGCAGGAAGATCTGACGCGAGTAGCTCAGCACCATGACGAACGCCATCAGCGGACGGCGTGCCCGGCCGATTTCGAGATGGCCGAAATGACCCCAGTCGATTTGTGCCTGTTCGCCAGGCAGCGTGCGCAGACGCAGATAGGCTTCGGCTTTCGGACGCGGCCGATACTGGGCGATCAGATGCCGGAAGTGATCGGGACGGCCCGGATAGCCGCGTTCGCGCACCATCGCATAGAGACGGCTGGCGGTCAGCGTCGGGAATGTTTCCAGCGTCTGGCGGATGAACGGCAGATAGGCGTCGATCCGCGAGGCACGCGCCGGTCGCCCAAGTCGCGGCAAGCCGGCCTGGGCCAGCACGCGCCGCACGACGCTGTGGTGGATGTGCAGCTGACGGGCGATGGTGCCGACCGTCCACTTCTCGGCGTGATAGAAGCGCAGGATCTGGGCCTCGATGTCAGGCGGTGTCACCATGGTTGGGTTCCATCCGGTCGGGTCGCGCTACAGCCGGTCTCGGCGATGGCCGCGGCGGCGCAGGAACCCCTGGCGTACGAGTGGCGGACACCGGCGACCGCACCAATGACAGTGCGTGATCGTTCGCCGGGGCCGATCCTCCGGAGTTGTTGCGTCGCTCGCACTCACCGGCGAGCCAGGCGTCAGCAGATCATCGGCGGGCGGTGGGGGTGAACCGTGATGCGTCACTTTTTTCTCGCGCGCCCGGTAGCGGCCTTGTCGCGCGGCATGCCGCCGCCGCCCGGCCGATCCATTCTGATAACGCTGCCCGGCGCACAGGACCGCATTGCGCCGGGCGCGCTGAGCGCAGTCTTCGGCACAATAAATCTGGCCGCGGTCGCAACAGCTGCAGATCAACGCCTGGGTACGACAACCCGCGCAAAGGAACAGCCGTGCCGATGCTGCCTCGGCATGAGACGCCAACGGTGGACGAACGCCACGATTGCCAGGATATTGGCCCTGCATGCGTGCCCAGCACGGTGTGGGGCACGGCACGATGACAGAACTTGCAGGTGATGGCCGGTGCCGTGCTTGCCCCAATTCTGGCAGGCTCCGGACGCGGCGTCCTCTCCCGCTCCGGCGCCGGGACCCTATCCCCAGGCAGCCTTCACGGCGTCCCGAAGCCGACTCCGGCACTCGTCCAGGAGTTCCATGCCTACACACGCCGGGCTACCGCCTGCCCAGGGACTGACCGCCGACTGTACGCGCGTGCTCGCCGCCACCAACAGTGTCCGCGCTGCGGCAATGCCAAAAAGCTATGTCTACGGCGAGCGGGTCGGCTGCACGCGTTGCGACAAGCGCTGGTCGATCACCTCGGGCACCGTGATGGCCGACACCAAACTGCCGCTCAGGACGTGGTTCCGCGCCATGCACCTGATGACCAGCACCAAGCAATGCATCTCCGCGGTCGAACTCGGTCGTCGGCTCGGCGTGAGCTACCCAACGGCGTGGTATCTGCATAAGCGGTTGGCGCCATGCGATGACGCAGGAGAGCGATCGCCGCCAGTTGGGCACGCCGGGCGAGGACGGCTTTGGAGCTGCCCCCGGTTTCCCTGGACACCGATTTGTCCGACCGGAGGCAACTATGGTGAAGTCAGGCATGAACAAGATCGACCGCAGGGATGTGGATGATGGGCCTGTGGTCAGCGAGGGCGGGCGCAGCCCGTCCACGCTGTCCACAGGCATGGCGTGGCGCGGCGTGCGGCCTGGTGCTGGAGCCTTGGCGCCGGGCCAGCGCTGGAGCGTCAGCCGCAAGCGCGAGGTGGTGCTGCGCCTGCTGCGCGGCGAATCCACCGAATTGCTGTCGCGCGAGTCGGGTGTTCCGCTCTACAAGCTCGAGCAGTGGCGGCGAAGGCCGACGCCGCTCTCGACGGCGCGCTGAAGGAGCGCGAGGTCGATACGGCGAACGTGCGAGCTCGCCGCCGCCATGCAGCGGATCGGTGAGCTGAGCATGGAAGTCGAACTGCTGCGGTCGCGCATCGCGAGCGCCCGGCCCTTTGGCCCGCAGGAGGTCGCGGTGATGGCGGCGGCGACCTCCCCAAGCGCCGGCCAACGCTACGGTGTCGCCAGGGTCTGCAAGATCTGGGGGTGCCCCGCTCCACCTTCTACGCGGCTCAGCCAGCCGGTCAGCGACCACCGTGCCGTCGGCGTCGACCAGCCGCGGCGCGGGCCGAAGCCCGCGGTTTCGGACGAGGCGCTGCTGGCGGCGATCCGGGCCGACCTGACGCGCTCGCCATGGACCGGCGAGGGACATCGCAAGGTCTGGGCGCGGCTGCGCGTGATCAACGACATCCGGGTGTCGCGCAAGCGGGTGCTGCGGCGTGATGCGCGAGCACGCCCTGCTGTCGCCGCACCGCGCCCGCAGCCGAGGCGACGACGCCGCACGACCGGCACATCGTCACCGCGGCGCCGAACGTGATGTGGGCGACCGACGCCACGCCAGGTCGCCACCGTACAGGACGGCAAGGTCTGGCTGTTCGGCGTCATCGAGCACTGGAACGCCGAGCTGCTCGGCTGGCATGTGGTCAAGTGCGGGAACTCGCTTCGCCGCCACCCAGGCCGTCGGCATGGCGGTGCGCACGGCAGTTCGGCGGCATCGGCGCCGACGCCGCGCGCGGCCTGGCGCTGCGCCACGACCACGGCAGCAACTTCATGGCCGAGCACTTCCAGACAGGCAGATGCGCTTCTGGGGGATCGCGCCGAGCTACGCCTTCGTCGGCGAGCCCGAAACAAACGGGGTCATCGAGAGCTTTTTCCGCACCCTCAAGGAGCAAGTCGTGCACGGTCGCATCTACCAGACCATCGACGATGTGCGTGCGGCCGTCCGCAGCTTTGTCGTCCGCTACAACGCCGAGTGGCTGATCGAGAAGAACGGCTTCCGCAGCCCGGCCACCGCGCGCGACGCCTGGAACCAGGCGGCCATGAAGGCCGCCGCATAACATCAACCTTGTGTCCAAAGAACCGGGCGCGGTACAGGGCGAGGACGGCTGGACACCGATCGTCGAAGCGGACGACGTCTATCTTGGAGGCGAACGCAACGAAGGCCGCGGCACGGCTGGAAAGTCACGGGTCATTGCCGCATGCGAGCGCTATCCGAGTGGCCGTATGGGGGCGGTGGTCATGAAGGTTGTCGACGCCTTCTCGAACGCGGAGGCTGCTGACTTCCGTGACGCCCACATCGTCGTCGGAGCGCAGGTCTACACCGACGGCACGCCTGCCTTTCATGTCTTTGGCGATGGCGGCCGTCACCATGTCGCCGTCGTGACCGGAGGCAAGCGGCCGGAGCGCGAGCGTGGGTCAGTGTTCTTCAACGTCAACACGCTCATCGCCAACCTCAGCACGGCGCTGAAGGCCACCTACAAGGCGTTCTCGCCCAAGCACCTGCCCGACTACCTCGGCGCCTTCTGCTGGACCACAAACCACCGCCGGAACATGCGTGGCATGATCGCCTCCCTATGCTCCGCCACCGAACGCTCCTCGGCCCTTACCCGCAGAAAGGTCTACGCGTAGCGGGCTGATTGGTTGATAAGCGGGTAAAGTTTGGGCGGCCTGCGCTGGCAGCCAGAAGATTCAGCGCGTCCGCGAGGCCATCGACGCTGGCATCGGTATTCGCCCGGCAGCGCGTCTGGCAGGCGTCTCCCCGGCCGCTGTGGTCGCCATCAAAAGGGCGATGGCAGGTGACGACCGCGCTGGACTGTAGGACGACCACGACCCGACTGTGGCATCGCGCGAACCGCGCTCCGTTCAGTCCACCCGCCGCGATGCTACCTTCGTGCGGACACGTAAGCGGCTGATCGAGACGGCCCAACCCCGCACTTGATAAGCACCGGCGCGCCTTTTAGGAATCTACCATGAGCCAAGATTTCGACTGCCCGCAAACTCCGGAAAATCTGCCGTTCGCGCTCATCTCCGCGTGTCTCGGCAATGAGACGGCTGCGGAAAACGACGCTGAACCGATAAGCTGGCGAAGGCGCTGCGTCGCCTCAACTTCGGCTTCAAACCGGGTGTCGGCACAGTGCGCGGAGGATCAAGGCGGCGGCGGCATAGAGCAGCGGTTTCCTCGTCATCGGTGACGCGCAATGGCCGAGAAGGACTTCATCACCACTATGGAGAACCTCGGCGCGGCATTCGGGCAGGATTGTATTCTGGTCGGCACGCCGGATGGCAACGTGGTGCTCCTGCGCACGAACGACGATGATCCGAATTGGCCGAGGGGCACCACGCGCGGCTTGGACGAATTTCCACCGACGCGGATCGGCGAGCGGCTCTCGAGGTGGAAAGACCTTCTGGAAGTTCAAGACACTCGACGCAGGCTTCGAACCGCGTCTCGCCGCGACATGGGGTTTATGGGCGGCTTTTGGCTTGAAAGGCGGCCCGCAAGCGGCAAAGCGGGGCAGGCTCCCGCTGGAATGACCTCGACAATGAAGTAGGTTTCGCGCGCACATTGCTCTAGCCATGGCACAAAGGCAGGACCACTTGGGCATGCATTCGCCGCTGCGAAGCAGCGCATGCTTTGTCGACGTGGGCACAGCCTTCTTACCACGTGGCACCGGAAGTGTTCATCGTCGTGGGCACCGCTTTTCTTCTCGACGCTGTACGCCTTCCCTATTCGATGGCGCAGCCTTCTTGCCACGTGGGGACTGCGTCCTGCTTCTCTCGACGCTGTAGCGCCTTCCTGCTTCGATGGCGCAGCCTCCTTGCCACGTGGGAACTGGCGTCCTGCTCTCTCGACGCTGTAGCGCCTTCCTGTTCGATGGCGCGGCCTTCTTGCTTCAAGGCAAGGTAGCTACGTCGTCTTAGTAGCAAGTCATCCTTCCGAACCCACCCCATATATCGCTTTAGCGATATGGTGGGTGAGTGACCGGAAGGGCATAGTAGGATAGTAGTTTCCTTAAGGGCTTCTACCATCCTACTCCAAGCAAAATCAATATGTTACGACATGTCTGGAAACCCATTCCCTACCAAGAACTAACTGGCGCTACCACGACGAATGCGGGGGTTGCCGTCGCCTGTGGTGACGCTATTACGCCGCTCAAGCGTCACGTGTGTGCCATCCGAAAGCTCGACATCGAACTCCACGTCCAGAGGAAGCGCCTTGTCGATCAGCCTTTTCGCGTCGTTGGTGTTCTTGAGGATTTCGATTTCGTTCACCCGAAGCAGTGCGACGAGTTTCGTAGCTGCGATCTCCTGATCGGATGCATCACGGCTGCGATGTTCCGCCTGAGCAGTCCGGCCGGTGCTGCGTTGAGTTTCACCGAAGCTTACTATATGAGTTTAAAGGAGCCTCCTTCAGCGTAAATCCATCGCTTTTAACATATGCAGATAGCCTTAACGGCATTACTTGGCGGGGAGGTTTTCACCTCTCGGCTTTGGCCAGCCGCGAGCGGTACCTTCGTTTCAAGGAATGGGGGAAATGGGGCGACGGCGCGAAGTTAAATGTTTTTGTTAGCAAGGAAAAGGGCAGGTGGGTTTTTAGCCAAATTTGGTACCTGCTTTCCTCATTCCGGTTTGAAAAGGCCTCTTGCGATCTTTTGAAGGAGTAATCGCGATATCGGATGGCTCAACTGCGCAACGTCATTGCGCGGGGCATCGTCCCGAAGCAATCCAGGAGCTGCCGGTGGAAGCCGGGAGCAGGCTGCTCTGGATCGCCGCGGCGGCAAGAGCCGCCTCGCGATGACGATGGGCGGCAATTGCCGCCCCGCCGCGTAAGGTTTGCCTGGCGCAAGCCGACGATCTCGCTTTCCTGGAAAGACGAGCCCGATCTCGAGCGCCGCATTTTCGGCGCTGTCGGAGCCATGCACCGAATTCCGCTCGATATTTTCGGCAAATTCCTTGCGACTGTGCCGGGGGCGGCGTTGGCGGGGTTGGTGGCGCCCATGATCTCTCGGTTCTTCGCAACAGCGTTCTCGCCTTCGAGAACCTGCACCACGATGGGGCCGGAGGTCATGAACGCGACGAGGTCCTTGAAGAACGGCCGTTCCTTATGCACGGAATATAATATGTGTTGCGTCGGCCTCGCTCCAGCGCACGCGCTTCTGCGCGACGATGCGAAGCCCGCCCTCCTTGAGCTTGGCGATAATCTTTCCGGTAAGGTTCCGGGCGGTTGCGTCCGGTTTGATAATGGAGGCGGCGTTCAACGGCCATGGGATCGCCTTTGCTGGTTGAATAGGTTCAGAACGGGCTGGAAATAGCGTTTCTAGCCTACGGCTGATGCAGAGGGGTGATAACGAGGCTCACGGAGCCGGGGCAAGCGGGGCTGGGTGCGCCGTCCACGCAAACAAGCATCGAACTCCATATGGTTCGCGCACTTCGCCAACCGTGTTAAGCTGCGCGACGCCACGATCATTGACAGTAGCCTATGGAACCCGCGAAAACCCTTATCGTTCTTGGCGCAGTACTCATCGCGGCCGGGCTTGTCTGGCTCGCGGCCCTGCGGGCTGGGGCTTGGGCACTGCCGGGCGATATCGTCATCGAGCGCGTGCAATTTCCGCCTATACCTGCCGCTCGGCACTTCGTCTGCTGGTTAGCGTGGTTCTCGCTGCTGGTACTTTTGGGTCCAGGGCCGCCTCTAGCGGAAACAGGCGGATTTCCTTGTTCTTGATGCCGAGCGCCAGCGTGTCCGGCCTTGAGCGCCAGCGCCTTTTCGCCGAAAAACTGCCGCCGCCAGCCGCGCAAGCGCCGGGATGTCGGCGTCGTCGTATTGCGCGAGCTTTTCGAGATCGTCGCGCACTGGCCAGGAGCTTCGGCGCAATGTTGAGCTCCGCCGAAACCGCCTTGAGCAGCACCCGCAGCAGCTCGACCGTGGCCGAAGCCGAGGCGGGCAGTTCGGCGTGCGCTTCGGGTATCGCGATATCGGCGGGGTCGTGCGCGAGGGCTGCCGCAACGCAGCGCAGGATCGCTTCGCCGCGCGCCTTCACGCTGTCGCGCACGGTGCGCAGCCGCGACAGCGCGTCGAGCGAGCGCGGCGCATGCTTGGCAATCTCGTAGATCGCCTCGTCCTTGAGCACGCGCCCGCGCGGCACATTCTCGTTCTGGGCGGCACGCTCGCGCCAGGCCGAAAGCTCGATGATGATGGCTTTGCCGAGGCGCGATTTGCCGGAAAGCTTCATGCGCTTCCAGGCGTCCGCGGGGTCGAAGGCATAGGTCTTGGGATCGGTCGAGGATCGCGACCTCTTCTTCGAGCCAGGATTCGCGGCCCGTTTCCTCCAGGCGCCGCTTGAGCTTGATGTAGACGTCGCGCAGGTAGGGTCACGTCGCCCAGCGCATATTCGATCTGGCGGGGGCCGAGCGGGCGCACGCACCAGTCGATCGACTGATAGGTCTTGTCGTGAGTGCGCTTCAGGAGCTTCTTGACGAGCGCGCCGTAGGAAATAGCCTCGCCATGGCCGAGCGCCATCGCGGCGATCTGGCGTGTCGAAGATCGGGCTGGGGATGACGCCCGCTTCCTGATGCACGATCTCGAGTCCTGGCGGGCGGCATGAAATACCTTGACCACCGCCTCGTTGGCCATCAGCCCGTAAAAGCTGGAAGGTCGAGCCCGCGAGCGGATCGACGGCGACCTCAAGGCCCCCGCCTGGAAGCTGGATGAGGCACAGCTTGGGCCGATAGGTGGTCTGGCGCAGGAATTCGGTATCGACCGTGACAAAGGCTGGGGGCTCAGCTGCGCGCAGGCCTGTCCAGGTCCTGCGGTGGACGTAATGACTGCGGGAAGCTCGATCATCGGACGGTTATAGCTCAAGTTGTGGGAGGCCGCCTGGAAAAGGCGTCCAACCTTGACAAATATGGCGCTGCGTGCGCTGTTCGGGCGGGATACCGGTTCGCGCCGCACGCCGGGGCGGACCTGGTTACGGTCTTCTTTAAGCTGCTTTTGCGGCCATGGCCAGAGGCCCACGTGCCGCGGGCAGAATAGTTCACGAGGGTGAGAACTGTGGAAAAATCCGCACAACGCGGGCGCGCGAAATCCGCCATTTCCGGAAGAAAGAGACTTCCGCTAACAAGCCAAAAGACGGAGCGGCCGAGAAGAACGGGCAGCGGCTCCAGCGAAAGCGGACCTGCGCCGGGCGCTATCCACGCCTATCGAACCGCGACTTGCGGCCAGCTCCGAGGAAGGCTGACGCGGGCAAGACCGTGCGCCTGTCGGGCTGGGTGCACCGCGTGCGCGACCATGGCGGGCTCTTGTTCATCGATCTGCGCGACCATTACGGGCTGACGCAATGCGTGGCGGATCCGAGCGACGCAGCGTTCAAGGCCGCCGAGCAGGTGCGCGCCGAATGGGTGATTCGCGTCGATGGCGAGGTCGTCATCCGCGAGGGCGACACGGTGAACCCGAACCTGCCGACGGGCGAGGTCGAGGCGCGCATCCGCGGGCTTGAGGTTCTCTCCAAGGCCGACGAGCTGCCGCTGCCCGTGTTCGGCGAGCCGGATTACCCGGAAGACATCCGCCTGAAATACCGCTTCCTCGATTTGCGCCGCGACACGATCCACAAGAACATCATGAAGCGCTCGGCGATTGTCTCGTCGCTGCGGCGGCGCATGACGGAGGAAGGCTTCTTCGAGTTCCAGACGCCGATCCTGACCGCGTCGTCGCCCGAGGGCGCGCGCGACTTCCTGGTGCCGTCGCGGATGCACCCCGGCAAGTTCTACGCGCTGCCGCAGGCGCCGCAGCAGTTCAAGCAGCTCATCATGATCGCGGGCTTCGACCGCTATTTCCAGATCGCGCCGTGCTTCCGCGACGAGGACGCGCGCGCCGACCGCAGCCCGGCGAGTTCTACCAGCTCGATATCGAGATGAGCTTCGTCACGCAGGAGGACGTTTTCCAGGCGGTCGAGCCGGTGCTGCGCGGCCTGTTCGAGGAGTTCGGCGAGGGCAAGCCCGTCACGCCGAAATTCCCGCGCATCCCCTATGACGAGGCGATCTCGAAATACGGCACGGACAAACCGGATCTGCGCAACCCCTTCTCATGCAGGACGTGAGCGAGCATTTCCGCGGCTCCGGCTTCAAGGTGTTCGCCGGCATGCTGGAGAAGGACCGAAGGCGCGCGTCTGGGCGATCCCGGCGCCGGGCGGCGGCTCCCGCGCCTTCTGCGACCGCATGAACAGCTGGGCGCAGCAGCAGGGCCAGCCCGGCCTCGGCTACATCTTCTTCCGCGAGGGCGAGGCGGCCGGGCCGATCGCGAAGAACCTCGGGCCGGAGCGCACGGCGGCGCTGCAGGCGCAGCTGGGCCTGAAGGAGGGCGACGCGGTGTTCTTCGTCGGCGGCGATCCGGCGAAGTTCTACAAATTCGCGGGCGAGGCGCGCACCAAGGTCGGGGCTGAGCTGAACCTGATCGCGAAGGACCGCTTCGAGTTCTGCTGGATCACCGACTTCCCCTTCTACGAATGGAACGAGGACGAGAAGAAGATCGACTTCTCGCACAACCCGTTCTCGATGCCGCAAGGGGGCATGGAGGCGCTGGAGGCCGCTAGGCTAAGGGCGACGAGGCGCTGCTCGCGCTGAAGGCGAACCAGTACGACATCGTCTGCAACGGCGTGGAGCTGTCCTCCGGCGCGATCCGGAACCACAAGCCCGAGCTGATGTACAAAGCCTTCGAGATCGCGGGCTACGGGCCGGACGTGGTCGACGCGAAGTTCGGCGGCATGATCCGCGCGCTGAAATTCGGCGCGCCGCCGCACGGTGGCATCGCGCCCGGCGTCGACCGCATCGTCATGCTGCTCTGCGGCGCCGAGAATTTGCGCGACGTGACCATGTTCCCGCTGAACCAGCAGGCCGAAGACCTGCTCATGGGCGCGCCGTCGGAGGTGTCGGCCAAGCAACTGCGCGAGCTGCACATCCGGCTGAATTTGCCGAAGAAGGATTGAGGGGAGGAAAAGCGCCGTACACGGCTATGCTACGCTCGGAAAGGGTTGGCGATCCTTTCCACGGGACCTCTGTGCGGCTCACACCGCTCCGGCCTTGGCCGAGAGGCTTTCACAGCACTCACTATCGCCGAAACAGCTACCGGGAATTCCCGGTAGCTTGGCTGGACTGGGCAGGAAGGCGGCCTTCGCTATCGCGGGTTGATCTTATATGCGCCAAACATGCCGTTAATAGACTTATACTTATTGTTCCTTAGGTTGCGCAGAAAAAGCAAATATACCTTCCCCACTTCACAGCAATCAGGTTCATCTTCGGGGATACCGGTCTTGTTTATAAAATCGAAGGACTTCGGGACGGCGCCCTTGAGAGTTATTTCTGTGTGAATGGTGTTATATTCGAATGCGGAATTGGTATCAAGTTTCCTGGGTTCGGATACGACACGGCCAATAACAACAGCATCTGAAAGCTGTACCTTCCTCTCCAGGGAGAACTCCTCCGCTGAATAAGCCCAAGCCCCATAGACTGAGTAATTGCAAATAAGTGTAATTAGCAACACTGACACAGGCCTCATGCGTAACATCCC
>CAWCWQ010000161.1:0-19817 GCA_963799145.1 uncultured Acidobacteriaceae bacterium
CCTCGGCCTCGAGCGGCGCCCTGATCGCCTACACCACCGACGGCAGCACGCCAACCGAGAGCGCCGGCACGGTCACTCATGGCACGTTATATTCAAGTCCCATCGCGATCAACGTCGCCACCACGATCAAAGCAATTGCTTTCAAGAGCGGCCTGGCCGACAGCACAGTGGCCGCGGGCGCCTATGCATTTCAGGCGGCCACGCCGGTTTTCAGCCCACTTGCCGGTACGTATGCCAACATGCAATCGGTGATTATTGGTTCCGACACCAGTGGCGCCTTGTTCGCTTATACCACGGACGGCAGCACGCCGACCGAGAGCGGCGGCTGGTTACCCATGGCACACTATATTCCGGGCCGTGTCCATCAGCGCCGCCACCACTCTCAAGGCCATAGCTTTTGAGAGCGACTATGCAGACAGCACTCTGGCTACGGGTGCTTAATGCATTTCAGACGGCCGCGCCGGTCTTCAGCCCCGTTGCCGGAACTTATGCCGGCGCACGGGCTGTGGCATCTACACGACGACCAGGGCGCTTCGATCGCTTATACCACGGACGGCAGCACGCCGACCGAGAGCGGCGGCTGGTTACCCATGGCACCTTATACGGGCGCCGTTGACCATCAGCACCGCCACCACCCTCAACGCCATTGCTTTCAAGACCGGCTACTCCGACAGTACCATCTCCTCCGGCCTCTACACCATCAGCACTCCGCCGCCGCAGGTCGCCGCGCCAGGCTTCAGCCCCGCTGCCGGCACCTATTCCAGTGCGCAGTCGGTGACGATCACCTCGGCGACCGGCGGCGCCTCCATCGCTTATACGACGGACGGCAGCACGCCAACCGAGAGCGGTGGCACGGTCACCCATGGCAAATTATATTCAGGAGCCATTTCCATCAGCGCCACGGCCACTCTCAACGCCATTGCTTTCAAAACGGGCGACACCGATAGCACTGTCACCTCCGCCCGTTACACCATTGGCGCTCCGCCCGCCGCCGCGCCGGTCTTCAGCCCAGCGGTGGGAACTCCGCACGCCGTGGCGATCACCTCGGCCACCAACGGGGCCTCCATCCGCTACACGACCGACGGCAGCACGCCCACTGAAACCCACGGCACTCTTTATTCGGTTCCGGTCAGCATCAGTGCGCCGACCACGCTCTCGGCCATCGCCTACGAGAGCGGGTTCGCCGACAGCCCGGTGACCAGTGTCACGATTGAAATCCCCACGATTACTATCACCACGCCCGCCAACGGCTCAACCGTTCCGTAATTATCAACTTTCCTCCCCATGCCTTCAGCTTTGATCTCCTTATTCGCGACGGTGCGCATTCGGATCCCTGCGAAAATGCCGCGGCTGCCGTGGATCTTCATGCTGCTCGCCTTTTTACGGGCGGTGCCTTCGGCTCATGCTTCCATCGAGACCGATGCCAACATCGTCATGAATATTGGCGGGTACTATTTTTCGACTCCTGGCAATTATCTCCGGGGCAGCTACGTGCCGCACGTGATCTCGCCGACGCAAATCCGGCTCGACCTCACGGTGACAGGTGCGGGGACTTCAATCTACTATCCCTACGCCTATTATAGCACTGGTGGCATGGCGAATCCCTATGATGCCATCGCTTCCGAATATGATGTGACCATTTCTCCCGACGCACATCCTCTTTACGCTCTTGCCACCGGGATTGGCGCTTCGGGCAACGCATTTGGTTACTCTAACAGCGCCTACGCTGCTTTCTATAAAACATTGGATGGGAACGGCAATATCATATTCAATAATAATGGGACGACAATTCAATATAGCTTGCTGGTCAATGGAACTCCCAATCAGACCATCACGATCACGGAGGCAGGCTACTATTTCTTCTACATGCCTCCCAATGACTTTTGGCCGGCGGATAACTACCAGTCAGATACGATTTCTTATACATTCGGCAAGCTGTTCCCCCAAGTTCCTAATCTCGGCAACGGGTCGCACCAGACACCCCGGCCTTCGACCCTGATGGCCGATCCGGTGAGTGCGACGACGGGCGAGTTTTCCCAAAGCCATGTCGATCTGCATATCAATGGGCCGTTGCCAATTGAAGTAAGACGAACCTATTCGAGCCTGAACACGTCGGCAGCAAACGAATTCGGCTATGGATGGTTGTCGGGCTACAGCTCCTATCTAATTCCCTCGTCCGATGGAACCACAATCCAGGCCGCCGATGCGGACGGTTCCACCGTTGTGCTCCGGCAGCAGCCGGGATCGGCCACCGTCTGGTCGCCCACATTGGCGGACAATCCCGCGCTGATCAATGATTCGGGCGGGGCCAAGAACCTATTCAATTCCATCATCACCCAGACGACCGCTGGCAGCACCGTTACGTACACGTGGAATCTACCCGACGGCTCGGTTCGTACTTACGTGGTGCAGTCGTTCCCGCTGACCGTTTCAGGAGTGGTCGTTCCCCAGCAGCAGCCTTACCTCAGCACGTGGGTGGACAACCGGGGCAACACCCTCACGTTCACTTATGGCGCCAATTCGGGGATCGGCAACTATGGCAAGATCACCCAAATCCAATCGTCCAACGGCAGTTCGGTCAGCTTCTCCTATGATCTTAGTCAGCATATTATCCAGGCGGTGGCTTCCGATGGTCGCACCGTCAATTATACCTATAACTCTTCCGGCGATCTGACGGCGGTTCAGCTGCCAGACGGCAATACATTCAGTTACCAATGTTCCAACCATCTGATCACCCAGGAGACCAAGCCCGACAATAGCGTTGTGCAGAACACCTATGACAGCTTGGGCCGGGTGATCACGCAAAACGCCACGGTAGCTCAGAATAACCCAAACCCGGTGCTCAGCGCCAGCTTCGATTACAGCGTGCCCGGCCAAACCGCAATCACGGACGCCAATGGCAACTCCACGGTCTATCAATACGACGCCACTAGCGGCGCGATCACGCGGATCACCGATCCCCTCGGCCAGTCCATCAACCAGACTTGGTACACCGCCACCAATTCGTCAAACGGAGCTTACCAGAACAGCTTGCAGAGCGTCACCGATAAACGAGGCCTCGTCACAACCTACGAATACGACCTGAACGGCAACATCACCAAGACTGTGATTACCGGAAATCTCACCGGCGGTCCCGGCATTGAAACCGTCACGACCTCCGCAACCTATAACAACATCCTGAACCTGCCCGTTACAGTTACTGATGCCTCCGGCGTCACCACGGCATTCACCTACGATACCACTTATCAGTATTTGCCGGCGCAAATCGTCACCTCGAAAGGCGGCACGACTCTGCGCACCGACCTGCTCTCCTACACCGCCAAATCCGACTCCAATGGCTTTAGCAAGGGACTCCTCGGTACCAAGACTGTTGCTTCAGGTAGTCCCGACCAGGCTGTCACTTCCTACCTCTACAACTCAGCCGGACTCGTGACCCAGCAAACTGTCCAAACGGGAACAACCGATCCAAACGTCGTAACGAAATTTACGTACACCGCCCGTGGCGAGCTCGGGATTGTCACTGATTCGGACGGCCGCAGCACCACCTACACATACGACGGGATGAGCCGGCCCCTGACCAAGGTCGTCAAGGATGAGAATAACAACATCCTTGGCACTTGGACCACTGCCTACACTGGCACCGGAGAGGTGAGCACAACCACGGGCCCGCGCACCGGACCAGGCGCCAACTCCGTGCAGTTCACCTATGATGGCGCGGGCCGCCTTGAGGACAAGATCGTGACGCTGAGCCAGGCCCAGACATCCAATCCTGCCGGGATTGTGGCATCCAATTACTCCGCAACTACCAGCTACGGCTACGACTATTTCGGCAATCTTGTCATGGAAGAGGATCCCAACGGAAACGTCACTTCCATGGTCTACGATACCATTGGCCAACTTCTCTACAAAGACACCTCAGGCCTGCGCACCGAGCGCTTTCAATATGAGCCCGGTGGGAAGATCTCCCAATATACTAATCCCCTCGGTGGAATCACCAACACTTCCTACACCTCGACCGGCCAGCTCTGCCAACAGACTAACCCCGACGGCTCCGTGCTCCAATGGCGCTATTACACCGATGGCCGTCTGCAGCAGGAAATCCTGCGCAATGGTTCGTCATGGACTACCGTCTACGATGATATCAACCGCACCGTCACCCGCACGCTCACGAACGCGGCCGGCGCCGTCCTGGCCACTGACATTAGCGTCTACGACCGTCGCGGCAACTTGGTTTCCCACACCGACCCCGAAGGCTACGTCAAGACGACCACCTACGACGGGCTCAACCGCGTGAAGACGGCCTCCGGTCCGGCGTCCGTCGCCGGAAGCGCCCAGCAGACGATGACCTTCATCTACGGCGCCAGCGCCAAGGCCCTGACCACCCAGAATGGCCTCGGCGAGTCAACTGTGACGGTCTCCGACGCTCTTGGCCGGCCTCTGCAAACCCAGGTCCTCGACTCCGGTAGTAACGTCATCCGCACCACTAGCTATGCCTATTCTTCCGACAACAATGCTGTGACCGTGACGAAAGGCACCAGTGCGGGCTCGGTCGCCCAAACCACCTGGACCGACACGCGAAACCTGCCGGTTCTGACCGTGTTCGCCGATGGCACGTCTACCTCGAACGCCTACGACCTCAACGGCAACCTGCTCTTCGCGACCGATGCGCTGGGCCAGACCACGAGCTACGCCTACAACGGCCTCAACCAGTTGACCGCGCAGACTCTGCCCGATGGCACCGTCACCAATTTCACCTACGATGCGGCGGGCGACCTGCTCACTCGCACCATGGCCGATGGATCACTCGTTCAAGGCCAGACCTTCGACAGAGCCGGCCGGAAGCTGACCGAACAACTGTCCTCCGGCACTGGCAGCACGCGCCAGTATAGCTACGCCTATTATCCTGCGGGCTCCCCTGCGGTCGGCCTTCTCCAGACGGTTACCGCGCCCCGCGACACGGTCACCACGACGTACGACGACTTCTTGCGCCCGCAGACCGTGACGACTTCCGGCGCCTTGCCGGAAACCAATGGCTCCACGGTCTACGGCTATGATCGCCGTAACCTCGTCACTTCGATCAGCCAGAGCTCGGTCGCCAACGCCGCTGGCCCTGCGACGCAGGTGAACCGCACCTACGACGGCTATGGCCACATGCAAACCGAAACCGTCACAGCCGGAGGTTCGACCTACGCGAACGTGACGCAGACCTGGGACGCCGCCGGGCGCCGTGCTTCGCTCAATGACGCCAGTTCGAATCTGCCTGCACCGCTCTTCACCTACCAGCACTACGCCGATGGTCTGCTCGCGCAAGTCACAGCGAACAACCAGAACTATGCTTTCTACTACGCCGACAACGGACTTCTTACCGGCCGGACGAATCCGTTCCGTATCATGTCCGTCAACGCGCGCGACGCAGCGGGTCGCATCCTGGAGCAGAACCAGGTTGTCAGTGGTGCTTCTGTCCTGGACGAGGACATGTTCTGGCAGGCCAACAACACGCTCAGCAGCTATTCGGCGACGCGCGGCGGCACCGGTGCCTGGAATGACACCCGCGCCTATTCCTATAACAACCGCGGACAGCTCTTGACGGAAGGCTTTGCGGCAAAGCCCGGCGCGATGAGCGCATTCAATTACACGTTTGACGGCACAGGCCAGAGTTTGGGCGTGCGCCTCGACGCCAAGATCGGTTCGGGCTCGCCGGTTTCCTGGGAGACGAGCGCGACGGTGGACGGCTTTGGTCGCGTGACAGCGGACAGCCAACTCAACGCCTCGGGAAGCGCGGTGCCGTCCACCGCAGTGCCGGCCAGCGTGGTCGCATCCGGAGCGGATCATGTCAACATCTTTGTCGAACGGTGTCTCACAAGGGCGGGCCAATTCCCCGGGAAGCGGGACGTGGTCCATCAATCTGAATTTGACAGGCGGCTCGCACACGCTCACTGCCAATGCCGTCGATCCGAGCGGTCTGTTCACCGCGACTGCGAACAGCACTTTCACCGTCAGAGACGGGAGTTCTTCTGCCGCAGTTGGCCCGGCCATTAGCGCATTCGACGGTGACGGTAATGTGGTTAGCCGGACGTGGAGCAGCGGGTTGACCCAGACGCTGACTTGGGATGCATTTGGACGTTTGATCAAGGTCTCACAGCGCGACAGCGCCAGCAATGGCTACGATTGGACGGCGATTTATGATGGACTCGGCCGGCGGCTCTCGACCGCGCAGATGCCTGTCGGCAACAACACCGTCGGCAGCGCAACCAACGTGACGACCTCCATCTACGATCCTCAGGTGGAATTTCTGGAGATCGGGGTTGCTGTGAATGGCGCCAAGGCGTGGAAAGTTTACGGCCCCGACCTCAATGGACGCTTTGGCGGACTCCAGGGAACGGGCGGCCTGGAGGCCGTGATCCTGGATGCAGACGGCACGACCACAGGCGTCATCAACGACCAGTTTGGCAATGGCGTGGCTTCGGTCTCCGGTGGGAGCGTGACCTGGTTCACGACGCGGGTCGGGGCGTACGGGCCTCTGCCGGGCATCCAGGCGCAGACCCTGACGGACGTCACGCAACTCGCAGCATCGACGGCCTGGCGCAGCCGCAGAATCGATCCCACGGGCTTCTACTGGCTCGGGGCACGGTACTACGAGCCCACCAGCGGAAGGTTCCTCTCCGCCGATCCCATGGGCCAGGCCGCCAGCCCGAGCCTGTATGACTTTTGCGGCGGTGATCCGGTCAACCGGTTCGATGCGAACGGAAGGGATTTCTCTGATTGGTTAAGCGCAGGCGGGTCGAACGCTTTATCAGTCCTTGTTGGAAGGCCCTCGGCAAGCATACCTGTCCGCTGCTGCCAAAGCCGCGGGCCTTATTTACGGTAGTCAGGCGGGAAACGAAGTCGCGACGCAGTACTTTCAACAAGCGATGGACAATAGCGTTTCTGGCCAGGTATTGGCTGCGGGAGGTTCTTTGGCCCAAGCGAGTGCGGCGGCGAATATTACGGGCGCGACGCTGACTGCAGCGGTAACCGCTCCTCTAGCCGCCTTTGGGGGAGGGGCTATTCTAGCGGCTTATGGGGAGGGCACTCTCGGCACTGGAGTATTGGGTGGCGCCATTTTCACTCTCGCAAATTCCGGCGTAGGAATCGGATATGGCGTCACAAATAGCATCGCAAATCAGCTAATGAATTCAGGCACAATCGATTGGGTAGCTGTGAAGAACTCGGCAGAATTAGGCGCTGCCCTTGGAATTGCATCGGGTTACCTTGGAGTATTGAGTGAAACAAATGCTCTTAGTTCAGCAGGCCGTATCTCTGACCTGATTAACAAAGGGGAAGATGCCGAGGTACTGCAAACGATATGGGCCCAAGATGGTTCAGCATGGTTGGGTTCGACCTCCAATGTAGACTTCATTGTCAGCCAGATACAGCAAGAAGCAGCCAATGCATGTCTCCAGAATACTCTGTTCGAGCTCAGGGAAGCTTTGTTTCCCGCTGTAGAATACAGTATTGACCAGTGGATAGACACGGTACGGGAACACAATCAGGAGGGGAATTCCTTGAGTAACATTGCTGACAACAGTGGGAGTGGGGTCCCGAATGTCACTGTTCAGCAAGATCCCACAGGGAAGTATCCAAAGCCAGTGTCATCGTACTGAAACTGCGGCAACCATTGCACAAACTGAGCATGAGCGGGTGCCCAAAGAATCGGCTTCCATCCTATGAAACCAAAGTTCAATCCAAATTTCCCATCAACGCCTGTCATAATTCTTGTGATCTGTCTTTCTCCGGTGTTGTTAGGAGTTGGTTTAAGTAGCATAACGACTGTGCGGGAAGGGCTAATGACGGGACGAGTGAATTCAGTGGCAGTTATTCTTGGTTTTAAACGTATGGTATACTGGAGTTATTCACCTATAGAATATTGGATTACAATGGGATTGTATATCGTTTCTTGCGTGGGAGGGATTTATCTTGGGACAGTTACTCCAATCCTTTTATTTATTGCGTACAAAAGAAAGGTCGCACGAGAAAAAAGAGAAAACAGCCAGTGATTACTTGGAAAGTTTACGGCCCCGACCTTAATGGACGCTTCGGCGGGTTGCAGGGCACGGGCGGGTTGGAGGCCGTAATCCTCGACGCCGATGGCACGACGACGGGCGTCATCAACGACCAGTTTGGCAACGGCGTGGCGACCGTGACGGGGACGGGTGCCGGGGCAACGGTGACGTGGAACACGACCCGGGTCGGGGCGTATGGCCCCCTGCCGGGCATCCAGGCGCAAACGCTGACCGATATCAGCCAAGTGGCAGCGGCGACCGCCTGGAGAAGCCGCCGGATGGACCCGACGGGCTTCTATTGGCTCGGGGCGCGGTACTACGAGCCCACCAGCGGAAGGTTCCTGTCGGCCGATCCGATGGGGCATGCCGCCAGCCCGAGCCTGTACGACTATGCTGGGGGCGACCCAGTTAACAGATTTGATCCCACCGGACGAATTTTCGGGACGAGCCTATCAACGGGAGAATTCTTCGGTTCAGTTGGGAGCGCTGTCACGTCAACCATAGGCCAGACATTCGCCAGTGCTGGACAAACAATTCAAGCCGGGTTTGCCCAAACTGCAGGCTTAGTCTATGGCAGCGATGCGGGAAGCGCGGTGGCCGCCCAATATTTCAATCAGGCGATGAATAATAGCGTGTCGGGTCAGACGTTGGCTGCGGGAGGTTCTCTCGCCCAAGCGGAGGTGGCGACGGGGATATTGGGCGCGACGCTAGCAGCAGAGGGCGCTCTTGTCGGAGGCACTGCGTTGTTTTCCACTGGGGGAGAAACAAGCATATTCTACGGTGGAACTGGAGCCCTTGCCGATGCTAACGCCGCCGCTGCTGCTGGCGAAGGGATGACAATTGGGCAAACAACCGGTGGCACGATAACTGAGGCTATTTTTGGCAACGCAAATAGCTCAGCTTGGAAGGTCGCTTCCTGGTTCTATTCAAACGCGACAGAGGATGCTCTTGTGGTGCTAGGTGAAGGGGGCGGCGAAGCAGGCACAATTCTTGGAGACGTCGAATTGCCTACGCTGGTGGCTCGTACCGGTCTCCAGCCTTTACTCAGCACAGCCGCGGCTTTGGCGTTGCTTGGTGACACCGCAGTTAATACACTTTATCAAGATAATAACACATATATACAACAGGATTCGACAGGCAAATACACTAAAGTGCGACCCTAGTGATATGAGGAGCCACAGGAACGATTTTTGGAGGCACCGAGTTGACTGCGGCCGCCGCCTGACGAGCGATTCCCATCAGCGGCGCCACAGCTTTGTTCGGGCTTGATGGCACGGCTTCGGCTGGGAATTAGGCCCCTAACGACTCCAGTTATGGACGATGCAACAATTGAACGCGAAATCCCCATGCTCAAAAAAAAGAACAAGCTTCTGAATCTGCTTTTTTCCTATATGGAACAACGCCGCTTGCGTCGTAGTTTTGAGGCACCATTTATTGAGGGCTCTGGAAGAGACTCGTATCAGTATTATGAGAACGGGCGTTCCGTTGAGATTTACGCAGAAATGATGTTAGGAGACATCAAAAGAAGGATCCACCGCCAAAATCTCAAGTGGAGTGACAATGGAGAAGCCCTTTCCGCGGCGAAACAAGATGAAGTGATATCCAAATTCTGCGAGTATTTAGACCAGCATAAAATCAAGTGGGAGTTTTATGGTTGGGAAAAACCCGCGGGTAAGTATTCCGGGCCGAATTAACCTCGTCTTTTTCTCCGGGCTCACGTCGTAGGGAAGACCGGGCGGTTTACCACGCTGGCATCCGAAAAGGTTGCCGATCCGGTCGTACTCCTTCGCCCCGCCTTCGCCGAAGGCTACGGACGGGCACGGCAAGGCTACGGAGCACACAGTAGGTTTGTGGGCGAACTGGACGACGGCGGCCGGTTGCGTGGTGCCCTGCTTGTCAAAGAACGATGCCGTTGGCGCTGCTGGCGGTAGTGAAATTGGCGGGGGATGCGACCGGCGGGATCGTAGACCTCCGAAGACACCAGGGAGTTGACCGCAGTTTGCCCGCGGGATCGTAGGCGGGAGCAATCCTACGATCCTGGCGACCGGAACAGAGCAGGCCATTGGGTCGGGGCTGATTCAACCGGCGCACAGGACCGAAAGCGTTCAAACCCCGGAAAAGAGCAGACTGGCAAGATATGTTTTCGGTAAACCGAAAACGTCGCCGGCGGCGGACGGCCCATTCCTTTTAGCTCTTTTCCCGGTGGCAGGGGCCGCCGTTTGCGCCCAAGTGCGGCCGGCATCGGGCATGGACTTCGCGCGGCGGCGATCAGCCCCGCCGGACGTGGACCGGAGCAGGCACCGCCACAGGCGATGAGGGAGTGGAGACACCAACGTCTAAGCGCGTTGGCGTTAGATTTTCGCCCAGCCAATGCCCGGCCGGTTCCAGCAGCGTCCCCAGTTTATCCCCAGCGGCTTCCCAGCCCTCGCCCGAGGCTCACCCGGTCTTCGCAGTCGCGTTTTGCGCGACGAAGGCCTCGACGACGGCAATGATCTTGTCCTGTTGGCGTCGCGGCAGCGTGGAAACCTTGTCGAAAGCAGACCGGGCACGGCCCTGGGGTGCGGCGGCAGTGCGTTTGGTCTTGGTGCCGAGCAGTGTGTCGCCGGTGACGCCGAGCGCGGCGGCCAATTTGGCTAGCGTGTCACTGCGCACGCCTGTGGTTTTACGCTCCCATTGAGCGACGGCCTGCTGGCTGACGCCCAGTTTCTCGGCGAGCTGGATCTGGGAAACGCCGGCTTCTTCGCGCACCCGCGCGAGTCGGTCGCCGAAACCGGAGCGAGGATGTTTGGGAGGTCTGCCGCCTGGATGCATGGCGGCAGTATACGGGTAGAGCGCACCGGAGAGGGCTGGAGAAACAAGCGTTTGGCTCATAGATACAACATTAAGCTTGTAACTAGCGGGCAGTCGAAATTAAAACGCAATCCCGATGAAAAAGCGCTTGACGCCCTCCCGGAAACGAAAGGCCCCGCCATGCCAATGATCCCCGAGGACGAGATTGACCGCATCAAGCGGGGGACCGACCTGGCGGCCGTGATCCGGTCGCGGGGCGTGGAACTCAAGCCGCAGGGCCACGACCTGGTTGGCCTGTGTCCCTTCCACGAGGACCACGATCCTTCTTTGCGGGTGACGCCGGGCAAGGGTCTGTGGCGGTGCATGAGCTGCGGGGCCACGGGCAACGTGATTCAGTTCGTGCAACGCTTCGATGGTGTTTCCTTCCGGCATGCCTTCGAACTGCTCAAATCCGGCAAGCTCTCGGCACTGTCCGGGCCAGCCACCGGGGCGCCGGTCAAAAAATCCACCGTGCCACGGCTCGACTCCCCTCTTGCACCTGATGCCGATGACCAGGCCGCCTTGCGCCAGGTCCTGGACTACTACCACGAGCGTCTGCAGGAGAACCCTGCCGCGCTGGCGTATCTCCAAAAGCGTGGCATCAAAAACCAGGAAGCCATTGCGGCCTTCAAGATTGGCTTTGTTGATCGCACGCTTGGCCTGCGCTTGCCCAATAACCAGCGCAAGGAGGGCGCAGCAATCCGCGAGCGGCTGACCAGGCTGGGCATCCTGCGGGACACTGGCCACGAGCACCTGCGGGGCCGCATCGTCTTCCCCGTGATCGCGGAGAATGGCACAATCGGCACGGTCTACGGCCGATCAATCGATGATGGCGGCAAGCACGACCGGCACATGTTCCTGCCGGGACCACAACGCGGCCTGTGGAATCCATCGGCGCTCAAGTCCACCGAGGTGATCCTCACGGAAGGCATCATCGATGCGTTGACGTTTTGGTGTGCGGGCTTGCGCAATGTCATGACCGGTTTCAGTGCGAAGGCCTTGCCCGAGGAACTGCTGGACGCCCTGCTTGCCGCGAAGGTGCAACGGGTGTTCCTGGCCTTCGACCGCGACGAGGCCGGGGACAAGGGCACGGAGATCGTTGCCTCACAACTCATGGCCCACGGGGTGGAATGCCGCCGTGTACTCTTCCCTCACGGCCAGGATGCAAATGCATACGCCTGCCAGGTGCAGCCCCCCGCCAAATCTCTTGGGCTTTTGCTCAATGCGGCGGCCTGGATGGGGCGGGCGGTGCCCGCTTCCAATCTGCGTGGCGTCGTTGCTTGCGGTGAGCCTGTCGAATCCGCCGCCACGTCTTCCGACGCGTCGCACGCGGACACTCCTTCTTCTTTAGCTGCTAAAGCTGCTGTAGTTGCTCCCGCCGTCGCTGAGCCTATGGCGGTCAGGCCGGTTGTGCCTGTGCCCGAGGTGAAGCCCGGAACCAACGAAGCGGCTGGAGAAAAAACCTCTGTGGCCTCTGTGCCGCCTCCTTCCGCCTCTGTGTCCCAGGCTGCCTTGGCGTTGAACGGCGAACACTGGTTCCTCACCCTCGACGGCCGGGAATACCGCATCGGCGGCCTGGAAAAGACCCTTGGCACGGACGGCTTGAAAATCGCGCTGCGCTTGAGGATTGGCGACCGGTTCCACCTCGATTGCCTGGACCTGGCCCGGGATGCGGACCGGCGCCGTTTCATTGAACGGGCCGCGGAGGAAACCGCCCTGCATGCCGACCTGTTGAAGCGTGACCTGGGCCGCTTGCTTTTGGCCGTCGAGCAGGCCCAGGGCGAACTGGCCCGGCCCAAGGAGACAGCCTCACCGGTGCGCGTGCTATCGGCAGCGGAGCGCGTGGAGGCGCTCGCATGGCTGCAAGCGCCGGACCTGATCGGCCGTTTACGCGCAGCCATCCGCCATGCCGGAATCATTGGCGAGGAGAACAACGCCCTGGTTGCTTACCTGGCAGGGGTTTCGCGCAAGCTGGAGAGGCCGCTCGCCATCATCGTGCAATCGGCCAGTGCTGCAGGGAAGACGACCTTGATGGATGCGGTGCTCTCATTCTTCCCGGAGGAAGAGCGGATCAAATACTCCGCGATGACCGGCCAAAGCCTCTACTATCTCGGCGAGACCAACCTCAAGCACAAGATCCTGGCCATCGTGGAGGAGAGCGGGGCCGAGAAAGCCAGCTACGCCCTGAAGCTCCTGCAGTCGGAGGGGGAACTCATGATCGCCTCAACGGGCAAGGACCCGCAGACGGGCCGGATGGAGACCCAGGAATACCGCGTGGAGGGGCCGGTCATGATCATGCTGACGACAACGGCCATCGACCTGGACGAGGAGCTGCAGAACCGGTGCCTGACCTTGGCCGTCGATGAATCTCCCGAGCAGACAGCCCGCATCCACACATTGCAGCGCGAGCGACGCACACTTGCCGGCATCGTGGCGAAGGCCGAGCGCACGGAGCTTTTGCGAGTGCTCAAGAACGCCCAGCGGCTCCTTGCCCCGGTCGAGATTTTGAATCCGTTCGCCCCGGAACTGACGTTCCCGGCCCAGCGCACGCGCAACCGGCGCGACCATGAGAAATACCTCACGCTGATCGACGCCATCGCCTTGCTTCACCAGCACCAGCGGCCCCGAGGCCGCCAGGAAATGGCGGGCCGGGTCCTGGAATACGTTCAAGTCACCCTGGACGACATCGCCCTGGCGAACGAACTGGCCCCGGAAGTCCTGGGCCGCTCACTCGATGAACTGCCGCCGCAGACACGGCGGCTCCTCGATTACATCCGGGCTTTGGTACGTTCCAGGGACGCAGCCCCTGGTTCCGCGGATGCTGCCGCATCCGGTGGCGCGGCGTCTTTGCCGCCGTGTCATTATCCGGTGACCTTTACACGCAGGGAACTGCACGAGGCATGCGGCTGGAGTTTCACCCAGCTGCGCGTTCACCTGGAGAGGTTGATTGAGCAGGAGTATCTCGCCGTACGCTGCGGCCGGATGGGAAGCCAGTTCGTTTACGAGTTGCTCATCGACGCAAACGCGAACCCGCAGGCCGCGCACATTGCGCTGATCGACGTGGAAACGTTGCGCAGGAAGATGCACCTACGATCCGAACCTCGCGGGGTTATGAGCAACCTCGCGGGGGGTGACGGCGATGGGCCGCAAGGTTCAAAATGAGCGCCAGTCATCACTTTAGCTCCAACCTCGCGGCCTTGTGGGTTTGCACATCTGGAGGCACGCCGGAAACCAGGGCGTCATAGCCGCAAAAGAGGAGCCATAGCCATGCCTCACCCCAAGGGTTTTGCGACGGTTGCGTACCTGAGCAAGCGGCTACAGGCCCAACGCGGCGGAGGCCAGGAAAAACCGCTCCTGGGGCTCGACAAAAGTGCGCCCGATGCCCTGGCCGGGTGCTCCCTGGCCTGGCTGGACTCCCTGCGCTCGCGGCACTACTCGGAAACCACGGTGACGCATCGGGAGACCAGCCTGCGGATCTTCATGCAGTGGGCGGCCGAGCGCGACGTGCATCGGGCAAGTGCGGTCACCCGGCCCATCCTGGAGGCCTTTCAACGATGGCTATCCCATTACGAGCCCACGAGCGGCAAAGGCCGGGGCAAGCGGCTGTCCTGGGGCGTGCAGCGCGACCGGCTCCTGGGCTTGAAAGGCTGGTTCCAGTGGCTCACCCGGCAAAACGTTATCCTGCACAACCCAGCATCGGAACTTGAGCTGCCCCGGCCTGAAAAGCGCCTGCCGACCCACGGCCTGACCCTTGGAGAAATCGAGCGGCTGCGGGCGGTCCACAATATCGCCGATCCTTTGGGGCTGCGCAACCGGGCGATGTTGGAAGTACTTTACTCCACAGGCATCCGCCGGGCCGAACTGAGCGGGTTGGAGGTGAGCGACGTGAGCCCGGAGCGCGGGGTTATCACGGTGCGCAAGGGCAAGGGGTCCAAGGATCGCGTGGTGCCGCTGGGCGCACACGCGGGATATTGGTGCGAGCGTTACCTGCGCGAAGTGCGTCCGCACCTGTCCCTGGACGCGCACACCCAGACCTTTTTCCTCAGCGCCTACGGCGAGGCCTTCGACCGGGATGTCCTGACCGGCATGGTCTCAGGATGGAAGAAAACGGCGGGCCTGCCCCAGAAAGGCAGCTGTCACCTACTGCGCCACACCTGCGCCACGCACATGCTGGAGGGCGGGGCGGACATCCGTTACATCCAGCAATTGCTTGGTCATGAGAACCTGGATACGACGGCAATCTACACCCAGGTGACGATCCGCCAACTCATCGAGGTGCATGCCCGCTGCCATCCCGGCGCGCAGTTGCCAACGCCGGAAAAATCGTCAGAGTCGGAGGCATGTCCATGACGGTTGATCAAGTCCTCGCGGAAACCAGCGCCTGGCCCTCGGAGCAAGTCGAACAGCTCTTTGAGAGCCTGCTGGCCTCCAATTACCGCCTGCCCGATCCGAAGGTGGACGCGGCTTGGGCTGCCGAGATCAAACGCCGGATCGATGACATCGATAGCGGTCGCGAGGCCGGCATCCCCGGCGAGGTCACGACCGCCAAGATCCGCAAGATTGTCGGCTTGTGAAGCCCTATCGCTTCCACCGGCAAGCCGACGCTGAATTTGCCGAGGCCGCCGCACACTACGCAGCGATCAGCCCGGAGCTGGGCCAGCGGTTTTACGTCACGATCACCGAACTGCTCGACGAGATCTGCACCGCTCCCATGCGTTACCGGATGATCCTGCCTCCGGCGCGGCGGCACTTCCGCCTGCCGTTTCCCTATGCGGTGATCTACCTCGACCGGCCGGATTACGTGTGGGTCATCGCGGTGTCGCCCTTCAAGAGGGAACCAGGTTACTGGCGCGAACGCCTGGCCTAAGAAAACTCCGCGCTTCCGTTTCGCCGGAAAACAGGACAGTCTGGGGACGTGCTGGACGTGCTCCCCGACACTCTTCCTTTAGCCGCTTGCCCTGAGCTTGCCGAAGGGGCTTCCGAGCGTTCGGAAATTGCGTCGAGTCGGGCGGGCCAGACCCCAAAAAACCGTGTCGGGGGTTTTGGCGAAAATCGGCTCAAAACTGCACCCGGTTTGGCTCCGCAAGCCGCTGGAATTGCGTCCGGTTGCAGCGGCTCCAGCTACGAAATCGCGTCGGGTCGAACACTCTGGAAAGTCTATGGCCCCGACCTCAACGGGACGGTTTGGCGGACTGCAGGGAACCGGGGGCCTGGAGGCTGTGATCCTCGATGCAACTGGCACTACGACGGGTGTCATCAACGACCAGTTTGGCAATGGCGTGGCGACGGTGTCGGGCGGGACAGTGACCTGGAACACGACACGGGTCGGAGCATACGGCCCATTGCCCGGTGTCCAGGCGCAGACCCTGACCGATGTCAGCCAGCTGGCCGCGGCGACCGCCTGGCGCAGCCGCAGGATCGATCCCACCGGCTTCTACTGGCTGGGAGCGCGGTACTACGAGCCGGCCAGCGGGCGGTTCCTGTCCGCCGATCCCATGGGCCAGGCCGCAAGTCCGAGCCTTTACGACTACGCGGGAGGCGATCCGGTCAACCGCTCCGATCCGGATGGAAGGGCAGACGATGACACCTATGTTGATCCCTTACAAGTGTGGGATTTCCAGAACCGGCTTCGAAGGGGCGATCCGGCTGCAATCCAAGCGATGCGACAGGAGGGCGATCAAGCGCTTTGGAACGGAGATGGTGCTGCGTATTATCAAGGGAAAGTTGACCGTACAAGCACCGTTGCAGCCACAACCGTGATCGCAGGGCCAACTGTGGTCGTTGTGACGGTTGCCTCGAGCGGCTTGGCAGACACGCCGTTGCTTAGCACCACCGCTGGCCTAAAACTGCTCGGAACCGGCGCTGGCGTAGGCGCGGGCGCTGCCGTCATTGGCACGGGTGCGAATGACCTGATTCGAAATGATCCAAGTTCTCCTGAGACTTATGTCAGCAATGCGTTTGGCGGCGCGTTAGGCGGCGCGTCCACCGTTGCTACGGGGAATCCGATGATTGGAGGCGCCATTTCCGGAGAGGTATCGACCTTTCTGGACGATTACCTTAACTCTAATACCGTCAACCCACAGCGGTTGGCCTTCAATACAACGTTGGGTAGCATCACAGGCTGGGTAGCAAATGAGACCCCGTGGTTATCCTGGCAAGGAGTCAATTCTGGTCAGAATAGTTACGGTGCCATTGCTGCACAAATTACAACAAAGACCGCAAACGGATCGATCTCAGATTTCAGCTCTTCGACTCTTTGGACTATCGCACAATATGAGGCGTATCAGGACCTGACTAGAAGTTCAATATATGGTTCATTCCAGAGTTACCTTGATGCGGAAATGTTTGGCAAAAATTTAACAATCCAGCAGGACCCAACAGGGAAGCACACGAAACCTAAATGAGATATGGTCAAGAAACTCAATTTGCGTCCGATTGTCGGAATTCTGTCTTGCATTATTACCGGAATATCAGCGGCGGCGCTCGCAATTACTTTTATTTATAATACTAAGTTCACCCAGATTGGTGCCATTCGGGGTTCGGCAATGGGCCTTGTGCTTATTTCCGGTATCTCATTGTTTTCATCGCCGGAGAGGCTTCGGGTTTTTTTATATCTTTTGGCAGTTTCCTTGATGCACGCATTGCAGTTTTTTTGTCTACTGCTGCTGATCGCCGTTTTGGGGCGTCTTTTCGCAGCGGGAAGAATCGATCCCGCATCGCTGTTCTTGGTGGTGGGAATTGGACTTTTGTTTCCCTGCCGCGCCTTAGTGAAGAAACTTGATCGTGCGCCACGGACAGGTCAAAGGGATCAGAACGAGGAACTTTGATTCCGGCTTGCGTCCCTCGATGTGCTGGAAAGTTTACGGCCCCGACCTCAACGGACGCTTCGGCGGACTGCAGGGAACCGGCGGGCTGGAGGCAGTGATTTTGGACGCTGACGGCACGACGACGGGCGTCATCAACGACCAGTTCGGAAATGGGGTCGCTTCGGTGTCGGGAGGGAGCGTGACTTGGTATGCCACGAGGGTTGGAGCCTACGGCCCCCTGCCGGGCATCCAGGCGCAGACCCTGACCGATGTCACCCAGGTGGCGGCGTCAACGGCTTGGAGGAGCCGCAGGATCGATCCCACGGGCTTCTACTGGCTTGGGGCGCGCTACTACGAGCCGACCAGCGGAAGGTTCCTCAGCGCCGATCCGATGGGCCAATCCGCGAGTCCGTCGCTCTACGACTTTGCAGGAGGAGATCCGGTCAACAGCTTCGATCCGGATGGCCGCTGCAAAAATAGTACCAATAATACAGATTACACGGGAATTGGTGGCTTCTTCAGGGCGCTCCAGAATGTTGAAGAAACTGCCTCGCAACGTCTTGTTGACAATATCGAGAACAGTCTGGTTGGGGCTGCAAGGTACGGGATAGATCTTTTTGATGCGGCAGGCAGCCTGTTATCCACTGGAAATGTGGTGGATCCAAATTGGAATCCGATTAGCCCGCTGACGACGGATAGCAGGCCCACGGTGTTAGGGTTTCTTGACCAGCAGACTCTGCTTGCAACAGGTAACACGGCGACGTTTGGGTTGGTCTCGGGAGCCTATGATCTTGCGACCGGAAACTACCAAGGCGCCCAGGATTCCTTCGCGATGGGGCTTACAATGTTGGCCGGCGTTGACGAGAGCCCTGGGGTTGGCGTTTCAACCGAGACCTCTACGCCCCAATATATCCGAAGCGTTGGTAACGATTTCCCGAATCAAGGAGGGGAATTTATCGATCAAGGTTTCAACAGCACAGCCGCAGGGACAACATCCGCTCGGACTACAATTCTCGGCGAGAATATGGCACAACGGACAATGCCGTTTGCCGAGGCTACGAATGCAGAGACGCTCGGCTTTGGTGCGACGCGTGAGGAATGGGCGGCGATGAGTCCGGCTGAACGTTGGAAGCTGAACGATGGAATGTTACGCACACGAATGGATGCGGGCGACGAATTCCGTTACATCGGTCAAGACCCGCTCCGGAATCCTGCATTGAGAGCGCAGTTTGACCTAACCGGGTCGGAACTGCTGCGGTTGAACGGCCGCAACGTACCCTACGAAATAGTATCTCCGACCGAGGTGCAGACCGTACTTGGACATCCATGAATCAACGAAAATTAGGAGGCTGGGAGAAGTTGATCTGCCCATATTTTGCGTCGGCGTGTCGGCGCGTTCTTGGGCGCTACCTGGAGGAAAATGGCTTCGCTGAGAAAGGGCTGAATGAAGTCGAAGGCCTAATGTTCTCACGCTTCGACGTGTTCCTCGAACTCAGCTACGAACTGGACACGGCTCCAAATTACGCGATCTCGATGGTGCTTGGAGTCGGAGACATGAAATACGACGAGGGCGGCCATCCCTGTTGCATTCCTTATTGGCATTTACTTCCTAGCGACCGACCGGAGCACCGCGGCGAGTTCATACGATTCAGGACCGAACCCGAGTTGGAGGCATTGCTCGTGCGCTTCCGGGATCAGTTCCTTGAACCGTATGCAAAGCCGTTGTGGCTCGACACCGACGGCCTAGAAAAAGCGGTCACGAACTTCCGCGCCGAGTTCAGCTGCTAATAGGTGTTACCGACTTTTCTCTGATCGTAAAATCTGCCGAATTGCTCTCGTTGTGCCGGGCCAAGTTAACCTCGTTGTTACCGATTTTTTTGGCATCGTAGATTTTGCCGATCTGATGTGGTAGGTGTTACCGACTTTTTTGTGGTCGTAAATCGTACCGAGTTGGCGTCGTAGGGATTTTTTACAACCGCTCGGACTGGCATCGTACTTCGCAACCCAATTGCCGCGCTCTGGTCGTAGGCTTACGACGGATTTGAGCGGAAGCTGAGTGAACGGTGTGCTGCAATTGGGTCGTGCTGTAGCCGTAACCTGCGTTTGTTGACGGATTGCGACCGCCGCGGTCGTACGTGTA
>CAWCWQ010000162.1:0-31413 GCA_963799145.1 uncultured Acidobacteriaceae bacterium
GTTCCCCAGATCCCCGGCTATCGCCGCCAAAGCCACCCGAACAAGGGGATTGCCGAATCGCTGACCACCACTGCCTATGCCGTCCCAATCGCGCTCGTCAATCCGTATCTGGCCGGCGGCCTCGCCGTGGACTATCTCGTGCGCGGCCGCTTTCACGCTATTCCCCGGCACCCGCAAGTTCTGACGCCGGACAATCTCAGCGCATTGACAGCGTTGACCCCCACCGGGCAGAATCCGGAGAGCGCAGGGACGCAGGCCCCCGTCGCTGCTGCGCAAGCCTCCGCGCTCACGCAGGAAGCGAACACATCCAGCTCCGGCCTGCGAGAAATGAAGGCAGCTCATGAGTGAATCGAAATTGCAGGATTTCAGGAACCACGCCCGATTCGATCCTCCCTATCACATGGTTCTGTTCGCCGTTCTGCTGGTCAACCTGGCCATCGTCATCACCTACACGGCGATGCATTTCAACATCTTCAGCGGGTGGCTGACGATCATGTCGATCGCTGTCTTCATCCCATTTGCCAAGTTGCGCACCTATCCGCTCAAGGTGCAGGATCGCGTCATCCGTCTGGAAGAGCGTATCCGGCTACAGGCGCTGGCTCCGGCGGAGTGGCACACGCAGATCTACAAGCTCAGCGAAGACCAGTTGATCGGCCTGAGGTTTGCCGCGGATGAGGAAGTTGTGGAGCTGGCCAAGCAGGCGCTTGAAGGGAATCTGAGCCGCAAGCAGATCAAAGAGCGCATCAAGGACTGGCGTCCCGACGAGTGGAGAATCTGAGGGCGAGCATCGGCTCCTTGCCAGCGGGCAAGAGCGCGGGCTCGTTCCGTTGGGTTCGCCGATCGTTTAGCGAATGGCCAATCGACTGAGAAATGGAGCCGGCGGCGAAGATTGCCCGGCGACAGGCGCTGGAGGGAATCGCAGATTCCCTCCAGCGCGGGCCGCTTCAGTTACTCAACGTCGCTCACCTTGCCATCTTTGAAGGTAACCTTCATGCCGTCGTAGTAGTAAATCACCTTGGACCCCAGATTCGCCACCTTTGAGGGCAGGCCAAGAGCCCCCTGCACCTGCTCAGTGGTTTGGCCCAGTTCAACGGTTGCCGGCCCAGCCGAAGCCGCGTTAGCCGCCCCACCGCCATCCAGTGCCGCTTCGGTGGTCACATCCTTCTCAGAAGCTGCGGCTTGCTGGTCCGCCCCTTGAATATCGGCAGCCACATTGGTATCTGGCGGGGGCGCGGCAGCGGCATAGGCGGCCGGTGCGGGATCGCCCTGAGCAGAAGGCGGAGCCTCCGGAAACCCATTCGTGCCCTGTTTGGACTGTAGATCCTGGAGCCCCTGGTCGATTGTCTCCCGCATGTGGTTCTGCATCTCCTGCAGGTCGGTCAACTGAACCTGTACGGAAAGGGAAATCTGGCACTCCGGCCTGCCCTTGCTGGAGAGAACCACAAGGCTCGCGGCGGTAGCGTCGGAGGGCGGCGCCTGCTGAAGCTGGAGTGCATCGCCGTCGCTGACGACGCACTCGTTTCCGGAAGCATCGGTCACGTCCAGGCTGCCGCCGGCGACAAACACATGTGGATGGCCGTCGCTCAGCAGGCGCGCAATTCCGCTCGAAGCTGGGTCAACTTCCTGTCCCTGCGCGTTCTGCTGCGCTTCCTGGTTCTCCAGGGCAAGTTGGTTCTTCACTTCGTCGGCGATCATCTGCTTCACTTCGGGGGTCAGCACAGGCTGTCCGCCGCTTGCTTGGTCAGGAGCGGGCTCGGCTTCCCCAGCCTCCCGATGGGCCGCATAAGCCGCCTGTAGATTCTGCGAGATGATGTAGTCCGTCAACCAGAACGCGGCCGAGGGATAAACAGGATACGGCTGGAAGTAATAGCCGTAGCGCCCATACCACGGGCTGCTTCCCCATCCCCAGCCAAACGAGATAGGCGCGGCCCACGGGTTGTACGCCCACCCATAAAAGGCCGGATGGTAATAGTATCCGGGGGCATAGACGTTCAAGAACACCCCGTGGTACCCATATCCGCGATAGAACTCATGGTATTCGTGGCCATGGTAGTAGTAGGAGCGCCGCGCATAATCGTGGCCGTGGTAAGCATAGCCGCGCTGCACGTACCCCGGACGGCCCCGCTCGGCGAAGACACGGCTGCCATCGTGACGCTCCATCGAGACACTGTGGCCGCCGGCCAGTCCGTGATGGACGTCCATCCCCCTGCGCGCATCGTGCACGTCGCTCACACCGCCATTGGGGCGGGTGCGAATCGCACTGCCGCCGCGGGTCAGGTGCTCATTGGCTCCCCTCGGCGCGGGACCGTTGTGAAACGCCGAGTGGTTGATGCCGCCCTCGCTGTGCGAACCCGCGCCGGGTCCGCCGGCGTGGAAACCGCCACCCTGCCCGCCGACCGAGCGCGAACCAGAACCCATTCCTTCGCCAGCGTGGAAACCGCTGCCCGATCCGACCGTGGAATGCATGCCAGTGGTGGTCGTCGTAGTGCGTGTTGTGGTCGTCGAGGTGTGCGAGGTGGTGGTCGAATCACCATGCGTTATCCCACCATCGTTGGCGTGCGCTCCGCCGTTGTTAAAGGTATGCGAGCCTCCACCATTGTTGGTCATTCCGTGAGACCCCGTGCCGCCAGCGGTCGATCCGTGCGATCCCCCACCACCGGTATTCGCCTCGTGCGAGCCGCCGCCGCCCGCGGCGTGCGAACTGGCACCTGTCGAGGCATGAGAGCCGCCGCCCGAGGGCGCCTTGGCAGCCGGGGCGGGCTTCTTTGGATCGGTGGCAGCGCTCGCCAGGCTTGCCGCACCTAGCAGTCCGGCAAGCACCATTGCTGCCGACCCATACTTCATGGCTTTCGAAAGAAACTGCATGGTCATCGTATCCTCATTCCTGTTTCAGGCTCGTACTCCTCCCAGGACGCGCGAGCGCACTACTCGAAGTCGTCGCCCGCCTGGGTCTGAACTGCACTGCAAAGAACCGCAGCTGCGGAACAAAATGCGCAAGGCCTCTGCACGTGAGCCATATGCGTCTCTTGCCTCATGTTTTTAGGGAAGTATTCAGCAAGCCCTTAAAACGTACATCACGCCCTTTGGACTGTCAAGAACATCAACCCATGCGAAACCGGCAACTCGCCAGCTCCCAATCCAGGCAAACACAGCCCTCACCGGAATGTTCCGCCTGCCTGAGTGTTTATTTTTAACGGGCGATGAATTCGCAGCCCTGCCAGCCCCTCGATGTTGGCGCAAAGCGAGCGAGACTGCCGCTTTTCGAATCACCGCCGGCGCGTCTGCCAGCTCGAACTATTCCACCGGCGATCCAGCATTAGGCGTTGCCGCGCCCGGTCCGGCCGGCGAAGCGGATTTACCTTGACAGACCGCGCTTGGGGGTTAAACCTGATTGTGAGACCTATCTCCTTCAAGGATGGCCCATGAATCGCAAGAGCTTCATTCACACGCTCGTAGTTGCCTTTGCCCTCGCGGCCGGATTGGCGGCCCGCCTGCCGGCGCCCAGGGCGCCCCGCCACGCAGGCCGCGCATTGCGGTGCTGGACTTTGACTATGCTACCGTGCGCTCTTATTCCGATGCCATGTTTGGCGCCGATGTGGATGTGGGCAAGGGCATCACCGACCTGCTGGTGACCGACCTGGTCAAGGACGGCACCTTCTCCATCATTGAGCGCAAGGCCCTGGACAAAGTCATGTCGGAGCAGAACTTCTCCAACTCCAACCGCGCCGACCCCACTAGCGCCGCAAAACTGGGCAAGCTGCTCGGAGTTGACGCCATCGTGGTGGGCAGCATCACGCAGTTCGGCAATGAGACCAAGAAGACCAATCTTGGCGGCAGCGGCGGAAATTGGGGCGGCTTCGGTCTGGGAGGCATTGGACACTCCAACTCGAAGGCCAACGTGGGCATCACCGCTCGGGTGGTGAACGTCGATACCGGCGAGATCATGGCCGTAGCAGAGGGCACGGGCCAGTCCTCTCGCTCCAGCACTTCTATGCTGGGCGGCGGCGGAAACTGGCATGGCTTTGGCGGCGGCAATGCCGACTTCGGCTCCAGCAACTTCCAGCAGACCATCATCGGCGAAGCCGTCAAGGCAGCCGTCGACCAACTGACCTCGGACCTGCTAAAGAGCGCCGGCAAGGTCGGGGTCCGCACCATCACCGTCGAGGGGCTGGTAGCCGCCGTCGATGGCGATCAAGTGGTCCTCAATGTCGGCGCAAGGGCTGGCGTCCGCGTGGGCGACCAGTTGCTGGTGGTTCGCGTCTCCAAGGAGATCAAGGACCCGGAGACGGGGCAGGTCATCCGCCGCCTCACCTCCACCGTCGGCATCGTGAGGGCCACCGATGTGGACGATGCCTCAGCCGTATGCGTCCCTGTATCGGGTTCCGGCTTCAAGGCTGGCGACCGAGTGAAGTCGGAAACGCAATAAGTTGAGGTCGCGCCAAAACCGAACGCCCTCCGTCAATTCGCGACGGAGGGCGTTCTCGACTTTGGGAGCGGGTGTGGGTCGTCTACCTGCCCAGAAACTTCTCCAGCGTCGAGGTATCTTTGTCGGCGCGTTCCATATACTCGTCGGCGGTCTGCAGGTCGTTCTGCGCAATGGCGGCTTGGGCCTTGCGGAGATTGTTGCCCAGCCGGTTCATGGCGGCCAGAACATCTCCGCGAATGTCCAGACCCTGCCTCTGTTGCTCGCTTCGAATGCTGGCCACTCCGGAGATGGCGGCATCGGAGCGGGCCTCGATGTTCGAGAGGCGGTCGCGAGCCTGGCGAACCTCCTGCGGGGAGGGCCCGGCAGGCGCCGCGGGAGGCGCCGCGACCACCGCGCTCATCGGGCTTGCAGGGTTGGCCGCACCGTTGTCATTTGCCTGAGAAGCGGCCCCCGAATAGGCCGGCCTGTGCTGGCTGCCACTCGCCGCTGCCTGCGTGCCGGCTCCGGACGTGCCCGTCCGATTGGGATTGCCGGTGGAGCCAGGCGCTGCCGAGGGAGTTGCCGATCCCGCGGAACTGGCTGGCGTCGTGGCATCGGGCGCTGGCGCGCTCGGCTGTGGAGCGGCGGCCGGACTGGCCGTTGAAGTCGCCGTCTGATCCGGGGGAGCCGCCGCTGCCTTCTGTTTGGCGAATGTGGCGTAGACATGAGGAAGCACCATGGCAACCGCCACCAGGGCCAGAATCGCCGCAAGCGCGCCCAACCCGATCCACAGGCCGCGATGGCTCTTGGCCGCCTGCGCTGCAACCGGCTTGCCGGCTGGGACTGCGACAAAAGGCGGAGGGGCCGCTGCGGCGACGGGCTGGAAAGACGGAGACGGAGGAGGCGGTGGCGGAGCCGGCGCCGTTGGGACGGGCGTGAATCCGGCCGAGATTGCCGACGGTGGGGCAGGGACCGAGGACACAGGCGTGAAACCCGGCGCCGGTACTGAAGCCGCGGCAACCGGAAGCGCAGACGCGACCGGTATGCGCAGCGCCTTCAATGCGTCGTGAAACTCCTGAGCGGTCTGGAAACGGTCATCCGGGTTCTTTTCCAGGGCGCGAAGGATGATCTGGTTCACTTGCGGCGGCACGGCCGGATTCACCTCGATGGGCGGCACCGGCGCGACCGTCAGGTGCGCATTCAGGACACTGTAGGAAGTGTCGGCCTCGAAAGGCTTCCGCCCGGTAAGCGACTCATAGAGCGTGACGCCGAAAGAATAAAGGTCGGAGCGGGCATCCACCGTGCCCCCGCGCACCTGCTCCGGAGACATGTAGTACACCGATCCGATGGTCATGCCGGGACGGGTGAGTTGCATCTCGTCGGCGTTCTTGGCGATGCCGAAATCCATCAGCTTCACCTGGCCGTGCGTGGTAATCATGATGTTGGCCGGCTTGATGTCGCGGTGGATCACACCCCGGCTGTGCGCGTAACTCAGAGCCGAAAGCACCTGGGTGGCGTAATCCAGATCCCGGTCGATCGTCAGAGCCCCTTCCCCCGCCAGCTTCTCCAGCGTCACGCCCTCGACATACTCCATGATCATCACGAGCTGATTCTCGAACTGGAAGGCGGTACGCAGTTGCGCGATGTTGGGATGATCGAGGCTGGCCAGGGTGCGGATTTCCATCATGAAGCGCGCCGCCAGTTCGCGCTCCGAGTTCAGATCGGGAAGCAGAACCTTCATGGCTTCTTCCCGATTTGAAAACCGGTTGCGAACCTTGTAGACGCGGCCCATGCCGCCTGCGCCGATCAATGCTTGAATCTCGTAATCTCCTACCCGATCACCGGCCTGTAATGCCATAACGAACTCCTCCACGCAATTCGGATATCTGTTGCCCTGAATCGGAAAGACATTCCGCTCAACGCCGCAAGTTTAATTCATTTTTCGCAGACTGCCCACCAAATTCCGAAAGGGGCGAGAATTCGCCAACCCCTTATCGAGACAAACACAAACTCCGAGCGAATGTTCCGCCCGCCTGACTGTTCATTCTTGAACTCGCGATGAATTCCCTGCCCTGCCAAGCCTCGCGGTTTGGGCATGGGAACCTATGCCGGCGCTACTCGAAGCTCGGCTGGCGGGTCTGCCAGCGCCGATTATTCCACCGGCGGTCCGGCTTCAGGCTTTGCCGCGCCAGAATCACCGGCCGCGCCTGTCTCGGATTGCCCTTCTGTCCCGGCAAGCGCATCCGCATCCAGTCCATGTTCGCGGCGATAGCGCTCGACCGGCATTTTGCCGTCCCACCACGCCCAGTTCATCGGATACACATCGGGGTCGAAGAATACCTGGTAGAAGTGCCACACCACGATGGCCAGCGTGGCCAGAACCGCCTCGTAGAAGTGCACTGCGGTGGCCACATCGACCCACCACCGCGCCAGCAGATTCCCGACCCAGACCTTGGCCCACAGCATGACGCCGGTAAGGCCCATCAGCGCCGTGCCCCAGACCAGCGCCCAATACTCCGCCTTCTCCGCGTAGTTGAAGCGCCCGAATTTCGGCTTGCCGGTGCTCAGCCCCAGGTAATAACGCATCGTTCCCCAGGCGTCGAAGGCGTCCTTCGGCGCGGGCGCGAAGTCGCGGATCAGGCGGCGGCCCTTCCCTGGTAGCAGCCAGGTAGAAGAGGTGGTAGACGCCGGCCCCGATCAGCACCACTCCCGCCACGCGATGAACAATGCTGCGCAGCCTTTCGGCCATGGGCACCGCCGCGGCAATCCATGAGTTTGGGAATCTGAGGGCAAAGCCGGTGATGACCAGGACGACAAAACAGCTAAGCAGAATCAGGTGCTGCCAGCGCTGGTTTTCGGTCATCCGGACCATGCTTGGATTCTGCATCCTGTGCCAGGCCGCGGCCTTGCTCCTCCAGATGATGGCGTTATGCAGGAACATGAAGCCGATCACCGCGAAGATCAACGGCAGATAGAACCATCGGACCCAGCGAACCGCAATCGAGCCCAGGTCTTTGGACTGTCCCCGGTCCATGTGAACTTTGTTGAGGGTGAACCTCTGGGTAACTCCCTTGTGGCACTTTCCGCAAGTGGCGTCGAGATTGGCGCGGTTGATGGTGGAGCGCGGGTCGCTCGAGGGCAGGATGTTATGCACGCCGTGGCAACTGGCGCAGTTGGCTACCACTACCGAACCGCCTTCGGAGGCCAGCCCGTGGTAACTGTCCAGGTAGGTTGAGACGCGGCTGCCTGGCGACCCCGAATTCCTGCGAGAGCCGCACTCCTTCGTGGCAGCGCGCGCAGGTGGCGCGGGCCAGGTTCTGCTCCGAGACCGGCGAGTTGGGATCGATATGCGCCTTGATCGAGTGAATGCCGTGGCAATCCGTGCAGACCGGGGCAAGTCCATTGCCTCTGGCTATTCCCTGACCGTGAATGCTCTGCATGAAGGTCTGCGCAATCTCGCTGTGGCACTTGCCGCAGGTGGCGGGAACGTTGAATTTGTAGATCGGCGACTGGGCGTCGTTGGCGGGTAGAATTTCGTGCGCGCCGTGGCAATCGGTGCAAACTGCGGCTTTCTTCGATCCCTTTTCGATGGCCAGTCCATGCACGCTCTGCTGGTAAGAGACGAAGGCTTGGCCGCTCTCCCCATTCGATTCCATCAGGAACTTCTGCCCGTGGCAGCGGCCGCAGGTGGCGGGAATGTTGTCGTGATGCACCGGCGACTTGGCATCGGCGGCAGCCAGAATCTCGTGCGCGCCTCCGTGGCAGTCCTGGCAGTTCGCTGCCGCCCCACCGCCCGTCTTCGGCTTGACATGGTAACTGTGCGAATACGCCGCTTGCGCGTCCGCATGGCACTGGGAGCAGGAGATCTTGCGTGGGGCGGCTTCGTGCGCCAGGCTCTTCACATCCGTGTGGCAATCCACGCAAGCGAGCATGCCGCCGTGGATGGACGGCTTGAGCTTGGCCGCGTCCACATACAAGCTCACCGTCTTGCCGTCAACCTCCGCCGTCAGGGTGGGATCGGAGTGGCAGGCAAGGCAGTCGCTGTCCTTCAGCTTATGCTCGGCGTGAAGCGCGCAGGCCCAGACAAAAAGCGATAGGGCCAGCGCATGGTTGAGGATTCGTCCGAGAGGGTTCACGCCTTTGAGGAGACGCTTTGACAAGAAGGCCCGCAGTGATTTGAATCACATTCTCGCAACCGACACCAAACGCCTACTGGCCCCTGATGCGGCAACACGCGCCTCACCTTGGCCGGCAGCCCCCGTTGTCGTGGAGTCGAGCGCGGTCACACCAACCGGAACGCGCCCTTGAGCAGAACCTCTCGCAAAACTCCATCGAGATTGCAAGAAGTGTCAGGGAACGGCTTCAGTCGTGCCGGAAGAGCAACAAGACCATGTTGGGCTTTAGCCCCTGCGGTTTTGTTTTCAGTAGTTTACAGTTCCGCAGCGGCTAAGGCCGGAATCGAAATTGGCCGTTTGTGGCACGACTGAAGTCGTGCCCTGAAGCAACTCTGGCGCGAAGGCAGTTTTGCAAGAGGCTTAACAGTCATTCCGGTTTGGGCGCGGTCTCTTCGGCCTCGGCGGAGCGTGCGCTCTCATGGCCGCCGCGGTCGATGGCGGTGACCGAATAGCTGTAGGTATGGCCGGGCTGGAGGCCGGCATCGTGAAAGGCCGGGCCAACGAGCGGCTGCGCGGGCGAGATGCGCTGCCAACTCTGACTGCCTTCGCGCCGGTAGACGGCGTAACCGGCCAGATCGGTTTCTGTGTTTGGCTGCCAACTGAGGTCAATGGCGGCCTCGGCGCCGCCGCTTGCGGCAGTGGCGACGGCGGCGAGACCGGTGGGCACGGCGGGCGGGAAGATGTCGAGGGTTTCGACGCGGACGGAGTCGGAGAGCGGGCCGGCTAGTTCCAGGGTTTGGCTTTGCACGCTTATCCGGGCGACGCGCTGGGCGCGATACTCATAGACTTGGCCGAAGCGAATCTGCTTGTCGATCGCGCGGCCGCCTGCGTTGGAAGCCACCAGCAGGCTTTGCTCCAGAGGCTCGGGCGGCGGGGCAAGGATGCCTTGCTGGGATTTCGGCTTGACCTCCGGTTGAGGCGTGAGCAGCTTGCGATGCAAGCGAATGGACGCGTGGTTGAGCGGCGGCGCCGTGGGCGAATCCGGCGTCCAGCGCAGCACCACGCCGTCCTTGCGAACCTCGGCGGTCAGGTTGACCACTGGGGCGGGCGCTTGGCCGGCCATTGCGACGGCGGCATTTGAGAGCCCTGCCGAGCGGCCCTTGCGGTTGGGTAGCTCGACGAAATATGTCAGCGGGCGGGGCGGGCCAGCGGCCAATGCCGGGGAAAGCGTCTCGGTGAAAGATCCAGCGGCTCCCGGAGCGAAGAGCAGATTGGCTGCCACGAGCTCGCAGGCCGCGTCGTCTTGCTTGCGGCAGACGCGCACCGGAAGATCGCCCTTCAAGAGCAGCTTGTCAGTGTTTCTATTGGGCATGGTCCAGGTGAGCGATATCTCGGTTGCCGGCGCGGGAAGCGGAGAGGTCCGTTACCGGGTCAGGCAAGTTGAGCGAGGGCGCCATGGGCGCACCCGGCGTTCCGCAACCGGCGAGGAGCAGCCCGGCGGCCATAGCGGCGGGCAAGGCTGCCCATTCCAACTTGTTCACCGTTCTCATTGCCCTCCCAGTCTACCGGAGCGGCGCGAGGCGGACACGCCAGCATGGACTGCACTGGAGGCGAATGCGCGGGAGCCAAGCCATGAGCCGCGCCGCGCCAACCGCTATTTGGCTGCCGGCTTCTTTGCCGCCGCGGTATTTGCGGCGGGTTTGGCGGTGGGCTTTGCCGAAGCAGCCTTTGCGGGCGCGGCTGTGTCGGCGATGGCCTGGTCGATCGCCTGGAAGAGCTGCGTATCGGGGTGCTGAACCTCAATGAATGGGGCGCCTTTGCTGTTGGAGGTGACCACAAAGATGGTTGGGGTCTGCGTAATGCCGGTACGCCTGCCAAGCTCGCTGTCGGCCTTGATGGCATCGGCCAATTTTCCTTGTGGATCCATGGAAAAGGGCAGCTCGACGCCGTGGTTCTTGGCGAACTTCTCGGTGAACTGGCGAAGCACGTCAGGATTGTAGATTGAGGTCTGGCTGGCGAAGACCTCATTGCGGTACTCGTCGCCGAGCGCCTTGCTCTTGGAGTCGAACCAGCGAGCGGTGACGGCCGCGATGGGGCTCCAGGCGTGGTAGGGGATGACAAAGTCGTGGCGCACCCAGGGAATCTTGTACTTGGCCACGGCCTCCATTACGGTCGGGTTGGCGCGGGCGCAGGCGGGGCACTCCATGTCGGCAAATTCGACGATGGCGACGCGGGCTCCGGCCGGCGGATGGAGCGCGGTGGTGTCGAGCACTTGAGTTCCGGCCGGGGGAACGGCAAACTGGGCGCGCGCGGTAGCGGCTGCCACCAAGAGTGCGGCGAGGCTTAAGAGAAGGGCGGCGCGGTTGCGGCGAGCGGAGATGGATCGGGCGAGGCGCAAAAAGTCGGACATGGCGATTGGACGGCTCCCTAAAGCGATTGTAACGAAAGAGAAAGGGAGATCGGTAGGGTTCATTGGCGGTCGCGGCGGGCGGCCATCCATCGGCGCCATTTGTAGTCGGCGAAAAGGAAGGCTGAAACGAGAAGGACACCGAGAATGCCGATGATGATCTTCATGGGGAGTCCAGGGATCAGGGATCAGGGGTCAGGGATCGGTGATCGGTGATCGGTGAAACCCACCCTAGCGACAAGAACAAGAACGTCGCGAGGGTGGGGCACCCAGATGGGTGTTGTTCGCCCGCCTCGGTGGCCGCCTTCTAGCGGCCTACTACCAGGACGACAAAGCTGCCGGGCACGACAGCCGGACGAGGGCGCGGGTTCTCGGGGGTTGGGCTAGGCCGTGGGCCGAACTCTGCGGCAACCAGGTAGATGCGGTCGGTTGCTGGGTCGTAGGCCATGGTGCGCGCGCCGCGCTGCGTGGGCAGGCTCTCGATGGTGGGGTAGCCAGGAGCCGCGGCATCGACAACGGAGAGGATTCCCTCGCCGCACGAGGCGAAGGCCAGCTTGTGCGCCGCATCCCACCCGGCTGCGTCGGGGCCGTCGCCGATGGCGGGGTTGGCCAGCACCTTTCCGGTATTGGAATCGACCACGGCCATGTGCTTGCCGTCGCAGACCGGGAAGAGGCGGCTGCCGGCAACGTCGAAGGCCAGACCGCTGGGGCTGTCGCAACTGCTGAGCGGCCACTCGGCGGTGAGCTTGTCGGTGTGGGCGTCAAGGCGCACGATCTCGTTCTTGTCTTCAATGTTGTCGAAGACCGTTCCCTTGCCGTCAACGGCGGCAAACTCGGGCTTGCCGGGCAGAGGGATGGTAGCGACGACTTTTCGCGTAGCGGCGTCGATCACGGAGACGTCCTTGCTGCGGCCGTCAAAGGCCCATACAGTCTGCGTGGCCGGCTCGAAAGTAATGCCGTCGGGATTCTGGCCGGTGGGGATCGTGGCGACAGTGGCCAGCGTCGCGCGGTCGAAGACGACTACGGCGTTGCCGCCGCCGTCGGAGATATAGCCGAACTTGCCGGCAGTGTCGAGTGCGATGCCGTGGGTGCCGTGGAGTCCGGCGATGGTTCCTACGGGCTTGCCGGTCTGAGTGTCGAGAACATCGACGCGCGCGCCGCGGGTAAGGTAAAGGCGGTGGGCCGGGGAATCGACCAGCAGGTAATCCCAGCCGCCGTCGCCGCCGATCTTCCAGCGGTCGAGAATCTTGTAGGGCTGCTGCGCGCACAGCAAAGCAGGCGCGGCAAAAACGCCGGACAACAGGGCCGCGGCCACGAGGGACCGGGCGGCGAGACGAATGCTGGACTGCTTGGGCATGAAAGGCTCCGCGTTGAATTCGAACGGAGCAAGAATACCACTTTGCGATTGACGCGGTGTGACATCGACGCGGGGCCGGCCTCAGCCCTGATGCGTTACCCTCAAAGGGGCGGGCCGACGGCGGCTCAGGGGATAGTTAATTGCGCATCGTTCTCTCGAACATCGGCACCTTCGGCGACATCAATCCACTGATCGCCATCGCATTGGAACTGAAGCGGCGGGGCCACACGCCGGTGATGGCCGTGCCGGGGGTCTTCGAGCCGAAGATCGTGCCGCTGGGCCTGGAGTTCCACGCCGTCCGGCCGGACATCGACCCCACCAACACCATCCTGGTGGAGATGGTCTACGACGTAAAGAAGGGCACCGAGCATGGGCTGAGGGATTTTCTCTTTCCGTCGTTGCGCCAGACCTATGACGATCTGCTGGATGCGGCCACCAGGCCGGAGCGGGCAGACCTGCTGCTGCTGGGCGAGCTGAACTATGCGGGGCCGCTGGTGGCCGAGGTGACGGGGATCAAGTGGGCGAGCTACGTGCTGGCGCCGCTTTCGTTCTTCTCCGCCTTCGATCCGCCGGTTTTGCCCCCATATCCGCGGCTGGCGCGGGCGGACAAGGCGGTTCCGGGCTTCGGGCGGGCGATCAAGCGTCTGGCGCGGTTTGTGAGCCGCAAATGGCCGCAGCCGATCTACGATCTGCGCGCCGAGCTGGGGCTGGCCAAGGGCCGGAATCCGCTCTTCGACGCCAAGCACTCGCCTTACCTGGTGCTGGCGCTGTTTTCCAGGGTGCTGGGCGCGGAGCAGAAGGACTGGCCCGAGAACACAAAGATCACCGGGTTTTGCTACTACGATGCGGATGCCGGCAACGCCGCGCTGCCGCCGCATCTGGAGGAGTTCCTGGCTGCCGGCGAGCCGCCGGTGGTGTTTACGCTGGGATCGGCGGCGGTGCTGGCGGCGGGACGCTTCTACGAGTTCTCAGCCAGAGCGGCAATCAAGCTCGGAGTGCGGGCGGTGCTGCTGATCGGAAACGATCCGCGCAACCGCCTGCGGCAGGCGCTGCCGGAGTCGATCTGCGTGGCCGAATACGCGCCCTACTCCAAAGTGTTTTCGCGGGCGGCGCTGGTGGTGCACCAGGGCGGAGTGGGGACGACCGCGCAGTGCCTGCGGGCGGGCAAGCCGATGCTGATCATGCCCTACTCGCACGACCAGCCGGACAACGCCCGGCGGATGCGGCGGCTGAAGGTGGCGCGGGTGATCCAGCGCGGAAACTATACCCCGATCAGGGTAGCTCGCAAGCTGAAGGCGATGCTGGCGGAGCCGCTCTTTGCACGGCGCGCCGAGCAGGTGGCGCGCCTGATGGAACACGAGGATGGAGTCCGCTCGGCGTGCGATGCGCTGGAAGAGCTCTACCGGAGCGCACGATAGGAAATCCCGGCGCATGACCCGGAGCATTCCTCGAGGACGCAGCTGGGTGCCGCAGGTCCCGATTTTGGGACCTGGGAGAGCACATACTCACACGGTCGCAGTACCAGGTCTCTGACCGTTTATTCTTGTACCGATGTGGGTGCCCCACTCTCGCGGCGTCTTTGTTTTTGCCGCCAGGGTGGGAGGAACAAAATCACCCGGTCAGAGAGCTGGACTAGAAGCGATGACTGGAAATCTCTTTGAATCCGACGCCCCTTCAGCAGCCGCCGAATGGCTCACCGCCCACTGCGACGGAGGCTCCCGCGGCAACCCTGGACCCTCCGGCTACGGCGCGGTCATTGAAGACGCGCAAGGCCGCATCCTCGCCCGGCTGAGCGAGTTCCTCGGCCGCCGGACCAACAACTACGCCGAATATGCCGGGCTGATTGCCGTATTGAAGTGGGCAAACGAGAGCGGCGCGAAGCGCCTGCGCGTCGTCTCCGACTCCGAGTTGATGGTCAAGCAGATGAAGGGCCAGTACAAGGTGAAGAATCCCGGCCTGCTTCCGCTCTGGGAGGAGGCCAGGCGCCGCGCCGCCAAGCTCGATCGCTTCGAGATGCGCCACACGCTGCGCGGCGGCAACCAGGAGGCCGACCGGCTGGCCAACGAAGCCATGGATCGCGGGATGGGGAAAGCGGCAGGCCAGCAAGCCAGCGGTGTTGGCGAAGTCAGCGGGGTTAGTGCATCCGCGAACCAGCGGGTGCCCCAGGTCCCGCCTCCGGGACCTGGGAAATCGCAGCCGCCCGCCAAACCCGCCCGCCAAATCCTCGAAGGCTACGTAAAAGGCGGCGTAGTTCACCTTCTCGAGGGCGAACTCCCCGACGGCATCTTCGTCAAGGTTGTGCGGGAGTAACGGGCTCCCCTTGATGATGTGGGGATTGGAAATGGGCGCCCTGAGAGTTGCGGTATCCCGCCCTTGCCTCACGGTTCGAGTCATGGGGCGCCCACGTTTTCTACGTATCCGGATCTGGACCGCCCGCAGCGGGAGATCGAATCAAGCTCTACAAGTTTTACTGCCCAAGCAAGGTGTGGTAGCTTTTGTTGACGGCAGTTCTCCCTTCAAGGTCCGGCAACTCGATTCGAGACAAGCAGGCTGCCCTGCCGCTCAACCTCCGCGCATGGATGGGACATCGCCAGATGAACGCAACGATATCCAAATGGTCAACAGTCTTCGCCATACTCCTTTCGATGCTATCGCCCGCGGCATTGGCCTCGGTTACGCCGTATCCTGCCTATCCGGGGGCTGCGCCGAGCCTGGCTTACACGGTGACTGTGGACGGCCAGCCTGTATTTGTGCATCGCCTGCCGACCTATAACCAGTTTCAGTGGATGGACCATGCCAGCTTCGCCATGACAGGAAAGGTCCATGTCACCATTACTTCTCTCGTCAACGACCGCAACGTGGTCACCTGCTACATAAGGCCGCTGGCTTACGGCATTCATCCTCAAATCAGCGGCAATACGGTCAGCTTCGACCTCGACAAACCCCGCTATCTGGTCATCTTCTTCAACGAAGAGCCAACCTTTCAGAGCCCCGGACTGCTGCTCTTTGCCGAGCCCGATGAGAAGAATGCGCCCAAACTCGGCGATCCCAACGTGGTCAACATTCTGGACTACAAGGTCGATAACACGGGCAAGACTTTGGAAACCACGAGGATCAATCGGGCCATCGGCGACCTCTCAGCCAAGCCAGGGGGCGGCGTGCTCTTTTTCCCTGCCGGAACCTATCTGACGGGCACAGTGCTGATGCAGAGCAACGTCAAGCTATACGTCAACGCGGACGCGCTGATTCGAGGCTCGCGCAAAGGCGCGGATTACGCCTCGCCGCCGATGCCTGCCGGGGCAAGGCCGCTTCGCGCATTGGTTGTCTTCAATAACGTGCAGAATGCCGGCCTGATGGGGCGAGGAGCCATCGACATGGAAGGCTACCCATGGCTCTGGCACGATTTCCAGCCTGACACAGGCGATGGAACCTCCCGATCCAAAGAGGGACTCGTGAACGATCCGCATGGACCGGGAATCAAGGGATACATCGTCAACAACTGTCGAAACATCTCCTTTCAGGGATTGCTGCTCCTCCGCTCCGCCTATTGGACCACCACCGTCAGCGACACCGAGAACTTCTCCGCCACGAATATCAAGATCGTGAACCGCAAGCAGCAATACCACGACGACGCCTTCGACTTCACCGGCAATAGCAAGCACATCCTCGTACAGGACAGCTTCGCCATGACCATGGACGATACCTTTGCCTTTTATGGCGGCAAGCGCTCCACCGTTGAAGATGTCGTGGTCAGAGGATTCGTGAATTACACCTATACCTCCGCGCTGGCCATCGGCTACGGGGGCGCGCCGAATATCCACCACCTGCGCTTCGAGGACGTGCACTTCGTCGCCAACCAGAACAAGTTCGCCGTCTGGATTCAAATGACGCCCGCGTATTTCATCGGCAAGGGCTACACGTCAGGCCTCAAATCGAGCGAGGACGTCTCCCTCGACGATTTCAAATTCGTCGAACACAACCTTTGAAAACGACGGCGGTCACATTTATATCGACGGCGGAAAGGCGGCGTTAACTAACTTCGTCTTCGAGAACTGCACCTTTGGCAGGGCGACGCGCCCCGGCATGTTGATGGGGAGCAATGTGGGCCCAGTCCTGTTCAAGAACGTCAAGATGAACGGAACTGTGCTGCGCAACGGCGACCAACTCAAGCGGGTTGGCTTCGAGATCTACACCCAGGTCAAGTTCGAGCCGTGAAGCGCTATCCCAGGATGGGCCGCACCTCGCCTACCCCAGCGCGACATTCATGTTGTCGATCGCCTCGTCGATCTCCTGGGTGCTCTTGAAGCCCACGGTCACGCAATCGACCCCGGCATTCTTGAATGCGAAGCGCATGGCGGCCTGGCGGTCTTCGTGGCGCACAAACGTGCCGTTGCCTACGAGCTTCATGCTGATCACGCCCATGCCCTCCTTCTTCACCTGCTTCACATGCTCGACAACTTCGTCCACGTTAGATGGGTTGTTGTCGTTCTCCCATCTGGGCCCGTCCATGCTAGCGCCCTTGTGGTTCATGCGGATCATGGCGACTTCGAGCCATTTGTTGCCCGGCACCTGGCGCAGCGCGGGCAGGCCATGCACCGATGCGCCGCGTGTGCGGATGGTCTTTTTCGATTGCGCTTCGAGAATGCCGTCTTGCCAGCGGGCGGTCTCGGCCACCCATTCGGGCGTGTGCTGCCAGTGCAGCAGCATGATGTCAAAGTACTCGGTCTTCGAGATCCGCAGCATCTCTTCGAAGCGCTTGCGCGGATCGACGCCCTCATCGGTGGTGACCTTGTTCATCAGTTGATAGTTCTCGCGCGGGATGCCTTTCAGCGCTTCACCCAGCATGGCGGGGGTGGCATAGGATTCAGAGGTTTCAAAGAAGCGGATGCCGCGGTCGTAAGCGTAATGGATCAGGCGCGTGAACTCCTGCTGGCCGAGCGCGGCCTGAATATAGCCGTTGTTGCTGCCGGTGCCGAAGGCCAGGCGTGTAACCGCCATGCCCGACTTGCCCAGAGTGACTAACTCGGTGGCTTTGCTGGGCGCGGCGTGCAATGGGAGAGTGCCGGCGGTGCTGACAGCGCCAACAGCAAGCGAGGCTTTGAGGAATTCGCGGCGGGATAGTGGACTCATGAGGACCTCCTGGGTTGGGGCGGACGGCCGTGGGGTGCGGCCTGTACGGAGATAGTATCACCAGAACGGTCGCCCCGGGGGATTGTCCCTCCACGCAATGCGCATTCCGGTCCATGCGGAACCCTACGATGCCGTTGACGCCGGCCCGTCCGATTGCCGTTTAGTCTTGAAGAACTTGGAAGCTGACGCCGAATCCGATTTTATGTCCGTCGAGGATTCCCTTTCGATGGCCAAAAGCTGTCGATTCTGCGCAATCTTTACTGAGTCGAGTAAGAAATACACTGCCGGGAGGCGTGGACGCACGGGCGTCGCCTTGCTCATGCCATTTGTTTTCATCGAGTTGAATACGAGGATGCGTTTGGTGCTGGAGATGCACTTTGGTATTACGTGGAAAGTGCCGGGCTGACCGGCGTGTTGAACGGCTGGGCGGAAAGCCGGGCGCAACGACAGGAGCGGGACAATGAGCATCAATCGATTTGGCGTGTTTGGTCTAGTAACGGGTTTGGCGGTGATGGGCATGACCGGGTGTGCAACCAAGAACTACGTCCACACTCAGACTGTGCCTCTGGTGGAGCATGCCGACACGCTGGAAGGCAAGACGGCAGAGAACAACCGCCAGATTCGCGATGTGAACGACCGTGCGCAGGCCGGCATTAGCCAGGCGCAGGGCGCGGCGGACTCGGCAAGCCAGAACGCGCAGAATGCAGGCAAGGCCGCGGGCGATGCCCAGAACGCCGCCGACAACGCCGTGCATCGCGCCGATTCTCTGGAGAGCGTCGTGAAGGGGCTGGATAACTACAAGCCGGTGGCCAGCGTCACTGTGACCTTCGGATTCGATAAGTCGGTGCTCACCAGGGACGACCGCGATCAGTTGGATAGCTTTGCCGCGCAGCTTGGTTCGGCCAAGAGCTACATTCTGGAAGTTACCGGCGGAACCGATTCGACCGGGCCTGCACAGTACAACTATGAACTGAGCCAGCGCAGGGCAGACGCGGTGGTGCAATACCTGGCCTCGAAGTATGGAATCGCCGCACACCGGTTCTACCTGATCGGAATCGGCAAGGACAAGGAAGTGGCGCCGAACACGACCGCGGAAGGGCGGAAGCAGAACCGGCGGGTCGAGGTGCAGTTACTCTCGAACATGGGCGACCAAGTCGCGCCGCAAACCGCGTCGAACAAGGGCCCCGCCTGGTAGGGCGGCGTCGTCTGCGGCAGACGACGCACCAACTTACCGATCGATCGCCCGTTCATTCCGCCAGCGGCTTCTACTTCCCTGCTCCCTCGGTGATAGTCACAATCCGATCGACTCCGGGTACGGTGAAGTGCTCCACCTTGCCGCTGGGCCAGTGAACCTCGATTGCGTCCACCGTAGTAGCCTGCCCCAACCCGAAGTGCGGGCGCGGATCGTTGCTCGATAGATAACTTCCCCCGCTCAGCACATCGCCGCGCTGCTTCATGCCGTTGGCAGTCACATATACGGTAGCGCCCACCGCGTCGCGGGGACTCCTCGACCCGCCCACCAGCCTCAGTTCCAGCCAGTGATTCTTGTCCGGGTTCACGTTCCTCAGCAGCACCGGATGGCCGTCCATCACGTTGATTACAGCGTCAAGCTTGCCGTCGTTGAAGAGATCTCCCACGGCCATGCCGCGCCCGGCAATTACCACCGCCAGCCCCGAACCCTCCACCGCCGGGGCCGCCTCGAACCTCTTGCCCTCCAGGTTGCGGAATAGCATGGGCCGCTGCGCCCAGCTTGTTCCCCAGTTATACTTGTCGGCCTCAGGGTAAACGTGGCCGTCGGACATGAGAAGGTCGCGCCAGCCGTCGTTGTCGGAGTCGATGAAGGCATCGCCCCAGCTTAGAAATGGAACTGAAACTTCGGCGATTCCAAGCTGATAACTGATGTCGGTCAGGTTGCCGTCGCCCTCGTTGCGGTAAAAGGGCTTGTAATCGTCGGAGAAGGTGGTGTCGAAGATAGCTAGCTTGCCGTTGTTCTGGTAGTCGCCCACGGCGATGCCCATGGAAGCGGTCTCGCGGCCGGCCTCGTTGAGCGCGAATCCGGAGGCATAACTCACATCCTCGAAGGTTCCGTCGCCCTTGTTCAGATACAGATAGTTAGGCGTCGAATCGTTGCCCACCAGCAGATCGATCTTGCCGTCGTTGTCGATGTCGACGAACAGAGCGCCCAGTCCGTAGTAGCCCGGCTTGTCGGCCACGCCGGCCTTCTCGCTCACGTCGGTAAATGTGCCGTCGCCGTTGTTGTGAAAGAGGTGGTCCGGCTCGCCCTTCAGGCCCCTCGGCCCGCAGGCTACCGGCTCGCCGCGGAAGGTGCAGAATGCGTTATTGCTCCCGTCCGCCTTGCTGCTGGGCAGGTTGTTCCAGTCCCAGTGGAGATAGCCCGCCACAAACAGGTCCAGCCGCCCGTCGCCGTCGTAATCGCCCCAGGTGGCCCCGCTCGACCAGTTACCTAACTGGACGCCGGCCTTCTCGGCCACGTCGGTAAAGGTTCCGTCGTGGTTGTTATGGTAAAGGCGGTTCTTGCCAACATTCGAGACAAAGATATCGGGCCAGCCGTCGTTATCGAAGTCGGCAATGGCCACGCCCGTGCCCCAGCGGTCGTTGGTCACGCCTGCCTTGGCCGCTACGTCGGTGAAGGTTCCATCGTGGTTGTTGTGGAAGAGGGCGGCGTGAGGCGGAGTTTCCTTGCCGGTCAGCGCATCCACGGTCGAGCCGTTCACCACGTAAATAGACAACCAACCGGAGTTATCGTAATCGATCAGTCCCACACCGGAGCCCTTGGTCTCGACGATATAGCTCTTCTCGGGCGTACCCATCTTGTGCGTCCAGTGAGTCAGTCCAGCCTTTTCCGAGTCGTCGATGAAGACGACCGGACCATTCTTCACAAAGCCGCCCGCTGTGATGGGCCGGTTTTGAACAGGCATGTATATGGGTGCCCCAGGTCCCGCTTTTGGAACCTGGGAGGGTGCTGCGACTTGTGCGAAGAGGAGCGCGGGAATCCCCGCCGACAGCACTCCGAAGACAAGGGTCGAGCGCAGTAACTCAAGCATGGCTGTCAGTATACGGTGCGGAGAGGCGAGAAGTATCGATCAAAAGTTGGAGGAAGCCTCGTGACAGATTTGTGCGCAACCCAACAGCGGCGCATTCTGGGCGGGAAAGGAAGGCAACGGGACTTGGAATCGCTCATTCGGGAGAACGGTTTGATTCAAGGAACCTCTGAATGGGTCCACATCGTGTCAGGGCACGACTTCAGTCGTGCCGCAAATGCTGCAAAATCAACGCGGGCTTTAGCCCCTGAGGAAATGCAAACCTTGCGCGATTGCTTGAGCCTTCTTATTGGGGCTTTTGGCCGCAAGCAGCCAGTCGTCTTGACAGCCGGCTGCGGCATGGTGTGTAGTGGAGAGGTTGGTAGGGTGAAGGAGTTCACCTTTAACCGCTGTCTATCCGATAGGCCTGACAGATGATGACTCCTGACAGGGAATCCTGTTGCGGAGTCATGTCCCGGCCGGTTCCCTGAACGATGAATTTGGAGTTTTGGTTCATGACGAACACTTGGGCACTGGCTGCTCTTTGGGTGGGCCTCGCGCTGGCGGCGACGCTGCTGGCTATCTGGTTCAAGATTTCCACGGCGCTCTCCGAGATTGTGGTGGGCACGCTGGCGCAACTGGTCATCGGGTTGCTCGTAGTGCAGGGCGGGCTGCTCGGCAACACGCAGTGGATTACTTTTCTTGCTGGGACCGGAGCCATCGTGCTTACGTTTCTTGCCGGCGCGGAACTCGATCCGGTCGTTTTCAGGACCAAGTGGCGCGAGACTCTGGCCATCGGGATGGCAGGATTTTTCGGCCCCTTTCTAGGTTGCACGGCCATTGCCCATTACGTGCTGCACTGGTCCACCATGTCCAGCTGGCTCTGTGGCGTGGCTCTCTCCACAACATCGGTGGCCGTAGTCTATGCGGTAATGCTGGAGCTTGGATTCAACGTGACGGAGTATGGCAAGTCGATCCTTGCCGCGTGTTTCATCAACGACATCGGAACCGTGGTCGCGCTGGGACTGATCTTTTCGCCGTTCACAGTCAAAACGCTGGTCTTTGTCGTGGTTTCAATCGCGGTCTTTGCGGTCCTGCCATTTGTAACTCCATGGTTCTTTCGCAAATATGGCGGGCGTGTTTCAGAAATCGAGGCGAAATACCTCCTCTTCATTCTCTTCTCCATGGGGGGACTGGCACTTTGGGCAGGAAGCGAAGCGGTGCTTCCGGCTTATATGATCGGCATGGTTCTGGCGGGAACGGTAGGCAAGGACCACCTGCTTATCCGCCGCCTGCGCACGCTCACCTTTGGGCTGCTCACGCCCTTCTACTTCATTCGCGCCGGATCGTTTGTCTCGGTGCCTGCGCTGATCGCCGCTCCCGCCACATTGCTCATCCTCTTCACGGCGAAATCGCTATCCAAGGCAACCGCCGTGTATCCGGCGGTCCGGGCACATAAATACGATGGCTCTTCAGGAGCCTACTACACGCTGATGATGTCAACTGGCCTTACATTCGGCACCATTTCTGCGCTTTTTGGGTACAATCACCACATCATCGATCAGGCGCAGTATTCTTACATCGTCGGCACGGTCATCGCCAGCGCAGTGATACCAACCATGATTGCAAACTCGTTCTTCCTGCCGCGGCACCTTCTTCCGCACGCGGTGACAGGCAAGAAGCCGGAACTGGCAGTACAGCGGCAGGCTGCCGCGGAAGAGGTATAGGTTATTAGTATGGGAAGCACAGTCTTTGTCGGATTTCAAAGGATTCTGGTTGCATTCGACGCATCTCCACACGCGGAGCGTGCTTTGGATGTAGCCCTGTCGATGGCCGGGGACAAGAAAGCCAAGCTATTTGTTCTAGCCGTAATTCGGCCGCCGGAGCCGGCCGAGAGCGCGGAGTTCAACGCCGTCCTCGAAGACATGCGCGAGCGGTACGAGCGCAGTTTCGCACCCATCCGGGAACGCGCCCGACAAAAGGAGATTGAACTCGAAACCGAGATTGTCGTGGGCCATCCGGCGGAGCAGATCATCCACCGGGCAGACACCATTCAGGCCAGTCTGATCGTGATGGGTAAGCGCAGCCACACGATCCTTCATCGCTGGATGCTGGGCTCGAACTCGGAGCGCGTGCTCAAATACGCGCATTGTCCGGTGATGATCGTGCATTGATCGGGGAAGTAAAACGAGGAGAATCGCCCATCATGCGAACAGCAAAGCTGCGGCTCTCGATCCGCCGGAATTGCGCGGCGCATTAGACCGCGAGCAGCTCCGTATAAACCGCCATGCCCACCACCGCATCGGCGCCCAGCGCATCGAGCGCATCCACCTCTTGCTGGCTCCGAATGCCGCCTGCCACGATGAGTTGGCGCTGAGTGAGCTTGCGCAGGCGCGCGGCCACCTCGATGGGAAAGCCTTGCATCAGCCCCTCGCCGTCAACATGCGTGTAGAGGAATGCAGCACAATGGGCTTCGAGCTGCGGAATCGCTTCGTCGGGAGTTAGAGCGATCTGCGCCTTCCAGCCCTTCACGGCGATGCGTCCGTTCTTGGTGTCGATGCCGGCAACTACGCGCTCTGCGCCTACGCTCGCGGCTAACTCGGCGGCGAACTCCGTGTTAACCGTGCCCTTTGCGGAGAAGAGCGCCGAGCCGATAATGACGCGCTTTGCGCCGGCGTCGAGCACCTGCCGCGCGCGCTCGATGGAGTGGATGCCGCCGCCCGCCTGAGCGGGCAGCCGCTTGGCGATCTGCGCAACAAGCACGGAGTTATCTCCCTGGCGCATCGCGGCGTCAAGGTCGATGAGTTGGACCAATGGGTATTTCGAGAACTTCTCGATCCAGTATTCGAAGTCATCGAAGGCCAGGCGGAGTTTTTCGCCCTGCACCAACTGAACGATGCGCCCGCCCAGCACATCGATGGAAGGAATCAGCATGGAAGCCTCACGGAGACGCCGGCCCTGGCCAGCTCTTCTTTGAGCGAACGCGCGCTCGATACGCCGAAGTGAAAGATGCTTGCGGCGAGCGCAGCATCGGCCTTGCCGCGCCCGAATACATCGACGAAATGGCCTACCGTTCCTGCGCCGCCGGAGGCGATCACGGGAATGGAAACCGACTCGCTGACCGCGGCGGTCAACTCGCAATCGAACCCGGTGCGTGTGCCGTCGCAGTTCATCGACGTGAGCAGAATCTCGCCCGCGCCGCGCTGCTCGGCCTCGCGCGCCCACTCCACCACCCGGCGGCCGGCAGGCTTGCGCCCGCCCTGCACAAAGACCAGCGCATCGCGAACCGGATCAGCGGCCTCGGGGTCGCGCCGCGCGTCGATGGCGACGACCACGGCCTGCGCGCCGAAGCTGCGGCCAATGGCGTCGATCAATGCTGGATGCGCCAGCGCAGCGGAGTTCACGCTGACCTTGTCGGCGCCGGCCTCGAAGACCTGCGCCGCATCCTTGGCCGAGCGAATGCCGCCGCCCACACAGAAAGGGACAAACAACTCGCGAGCCGTGCGGCGCACCGTGTCGAGCAGCGTCTGCCGGCCCTCGTGCGTGGCCGTGATGTCGAGCAGCACAATCTCGTCCGCGCCTTCGCGGGCGTGGCGCGCGGCCTGCGTAGCCGGATCGCCCGCGTCGATGAGGTCAACAAACTGCACGCCCTTGACGACACGGCCATCATGCACGTCTAGGCAGGCGATGATGCGTTTAGTGATCATTTCTGCTTCCTCACAACTTGGCGTGCGACGAGGTCGTTGAGTTCGCAGCGCTGGGCAGGAGTCATGATAAAGGTAGGAAAGAAAGCAAATGCGCTCCTTCTCACATAGAAGAGTGTGACTCTTTCATCCTGTGCAAACCCTACTATACCGTTCCAGAAGTATCTATTTTCGCTAACTCCTGGGATTATGCCAAGAACACCTTCCTCATCAATAACAGAGGTCGTGGTCTGCTCGGTTCGTGTCCTTGGAAAATGCTGTCGATAGCACTTACGAACATTGACAAAGCGAAGAATCGGCAGCCCTATCGAAAGCACTAATGATGCAAATCCAATGGCAATCGATTCCGAGTACAAAAAAGAATTCACATTGGTTGAGAGAGCTATAACAAAGCAGACGATTGCCACGATTGGCCAGACAATAATCCCGAGTCGCCGAAGAAACATTTGGCGTCTGTGAAGCCGGAAAGCGGCCTTGAAATCTGCAAGTACGAGCGTGTAACTTAGTTTCATTCTTCCATCTCCAAAAAGTTCTTGAGAATCTTTAGCCCGCTCGCGCCTGATTTCTCCGGGTGAAACTGCACGCCCATCACGTTGCCGCGCTCGACAGCTGAAGCGAAGGGCTCGATGTACTGCGTGACGGCCGCTGTGTCGGCAGTGACCGGAGCCTTGTAGGAATGCGTGAAGTAGACGTATTCGCCCGGCTCAACTGCGGCCAGCAAGCGTGAGCCGGCGCGGACTTCGAGCGAGTTCCAGCCCACGTGCGGAACCTTCTCGCTGCTCTCGGAGAAGCGCGCACACGATTCGGCGAAGTGCGCGAGGCCCGGTTGCGACGGCGCTTCGCTCGATCCCGCGTAGAGCCACTGCATGCCGACGCAGATGCCGAGAAAAGGAACGCCGCGCGCGATCGCCGCGCGAATCGCGGCGGTGAGGCCCGTTGCGTCAAGCCGCTCGGTAGCGGCAAAGTGGCCCACGCCGGGCAGCACGATGCGCTCGGCGGCTTCAACAAGCGCCAGGTCGCCGTCCGTAACCTGCGGATCGGCGCCCAGGTGACGCAGCGCCTTGAGCACCGAGGTGAGGTTGCCGGCCTTGTAGTCGATCACGGTTACGCGCATTTACTCATCTCCAGATTCTTGCATTCCTTCGATCTCGCATCCCTCAGGGGCTAAAGCCCAATCACTTCCTGGGGCCATCTTGCGACACGACTGAAGTCGTGCCCTGATACAAAGCCAATTTCTTCCGCAGCCTGTAAAGCCCATCCTTTCTTCTGCTGTACTTCGGCACGACTAAAGTCGTGCCCTTTCAAAACTCTGACGAAATTCAACAAAACCTTGACGGATTCAGCGCTTCATCACAACAGTCCTTTGGTTGAGGGCAGCATTTCGCCGAGTTGCTTGTCGCGGGAGCAGGCCACGCGCAGCGCGCGCGCAAATGCCTTGAAGATGGCTTCGATCTTGTGATGACTTGAGCGTCCGTACATCGTCTTCACGTGGACGTTGGCGCGCGCGCCGCGAGCGAAGCCTTCAAAGAAATCTGTCACCAGTTCGGTTTGCAGGTCGCCCACCAGGCGTGCGCGCACCTTGGTCTCGACGGCGAAGGCCGCGCGACCGCTCATATCGACGGCAGCAATGGCGAGGGTCTCATCCATCGGCATCAGAAAATACCCGGCGCGCAGAATGCCGCGCTTGTCGCCGAGCGCGCGATCGAAGGCCTCGCCCAGAGCGATGCCCACATCCTCGACGGTGTGGTGCTGATCTACATCGAGGTCGCCCTCGCAATTGAGTTCCAGGTCGAATGCGCCGTGGCGCGTGAAGAGCTCCAGCATGTGATCGAAGAAGCGAATGCCGGTGGAGATCTTGTATTGGCCGCGGCCCTCGATGGTGAGATGGATGGCAATGCGCGTCTCGGCGGTATTGCGCTCGACGGCGGCTGTACGCGCGGCTACAGTGCTATCCCAGGTCCCAGAATCGGGACCTGGGGCACCGAGGTTGACGGCGGGAACACGCGGGTTCGATTCGGCAACGGATTCAGCTTTTTTTGCGGCTCTCATTGCGTTTGTCCTTCGATCTTCAGAACGGCCAACGTTTCGTTCAGGGCCATAGCGGCTTCTTGCATCTGCTCTCGCGTTCCGATGGTGATACGCACGCAGCCATCGCAGCCCGGATCGCTGGAGCGGTCGCGCACCAGCACGCCCGCGGCGCGCATGTGCCGCGCAAACTCCGCGTGCTGAGCGCCGATTTCGACAAGAACGAAGTTGGCCCGGCTGGACCAGCGGCGCACTCCTGCCGCATCGAGCGCGGCCTCGAACTCCGCGCGCGCAGCCAGCACTTCGCCCACATACCAGTCGAGATAGCTTGTGTCTTCAAGCGCGGGCGGCAGGCCGGCCAGCGCCAGTGAGTTCACGCTGTAAGGCGAAAGCACGCGGCGCACCCAGCGCATCAATTCGACCGGGCCGGCCAGCAAGCCGAGACGCAATCCGGCAAGGCCGTAAGCCTTGGAGAAGGTGCGTGCAACCATGAGATTGGGCACGACGCCGATCAGGTCCATCACCGTTTCGCCGTGGAAATGAAAGTAGGCTTCGTCAACGAGCAGGACGGCGTGCGGCGCGCGGCTTGCGATCTCGAGGAGTTGCGCGCGCGTGGCGGCAGAGCCTGAAGGGCTGTTGGGATTGGCGATAGCGACGATCTTGGTGCGCGGCGTGATGGCGGCTAGCAGCCGTTCAAAGGGAAACTGCAAGTCGTCCGCGGCTTGCACGGCAACGATGCGCGCATCCGTCGCCGATGCGTAGATCTCATACATCGTATAAGTCGGCACCGGCAGCAATAACTCATCGCCGGCATCGAGGAAGGCCTCGAAGAGCACGTGAATGGCCTCGTCCACACCGTTGGTGAGAGCTACTTGCGTGGCAGCTAGACCGAGATGCGCCGCAACGGCCGCTTCTATCGGCTCACGTTCGGGATAGCGCGTGAGAGAGCCGGCGCTGATGCGACCAAGCACCTCGCGCACTTTTGGCGAGCAGGCCACCGTGTTCTCATTGAAATCCAATCGGAGAGCATCGCGGCTGCCGAGCGGAGGGTGATATTCCTTCATGGCCTGCACGCGGGCGCGCGGGGTTGGTTGCATCATCGAAAAGCAGGGCTCAGGGGCTAAAGCCCCGGATTCGCTATGGCGCGTATTCGGCACGACTGAAGTCGTGCCCTGACGCCCGGAATAGGGATCTTTAGTCATGGGACTCATCCTTTTCCAAGCGTGTGCGGATGGACTCGGCGTGGCCAGTAAGCCCCTCGGCCCCGGCCAGCAGTGCCGCTTGCGGGCCCAATTTACGCATCGCTTGCGCGGTGTACTCCTGCACGGTAATGAGCTTGACGAAGTCGTTGACGCTCAGGCCGCCGCGCACGCGCGCTGTGCCGCCTGTAGGCAGCGTGTGATTGGGTCCGGAAATGTAATCGCCCATGGGCTGCGCGGACCAACTTCCGACGAAGACCGATCCCGCATTTTCGACCCATTCGAGGTCGCTTGCCGCATCAACAGTGAGGTGCTCAGGCGCTAGGCGATTGGTGATTGCATGCGCCTCTTCGACATTGGCGGCGACGATTGCCAGGCCATTGCGATCGAGAGACTCGCGCGCGACAGCATTCTTGCGGGTGCGCAGCTTCGCTTCGGCGATGACTGCCTTGGCCAGATCGGCGCGCGTGGTGATGAAGATGGCCAACGCCTCGGGATCGTGCTCGGCTTGAGCAATAAGGTCGGATGCTATATCGGCCGCGCTGCCACTCTCGCTGGTGACAACGATCTCCGTGGGGCCGGCCAGCATGTCGATAGCGCAAACGAAGGCGACGAGGCGCTTGGCGGCGGTGACGTAGAGGTTGCCGGGGCCGGCGATCTTGTCGACGCGCGCAATGCTCGCTGTTCCGTATGCCAGCGCGGCCACAGCGTGCGCGCCACCCAGGCGGTAGAACTCAGTAATGCCCAGGAGATGCGCGGCCGCGAGGGTTTCAGGCGCGGGCTTGGGAGACACAACCACGATGCGCGCGACGCCCGCAACCTGAGCGGGAATAGCGGTCATCAGCAGCGTGGAGGGCAGTGGATGACGGCCGCTGGGCACGTAGCAACCCACGGAGCCAAGCGGGCGCACGAGCAGGCCGGTGGTGAGGCCCGGGACCGGAGAGAAGCTCCAGGAGACCGGCATCTGGCGGCTGGCGAAGGCGCGAATCTGCTCGGCCGCCGTGGATAACGCCTCGCGCAGCGCGGGATCGATCAGCTCCCATGCAGCGGCCGTCTCGTCCTGCGTCACGCGCAATCTGCCGGCGCTTGCAAGGCCGTCGAATTTAGCTGCATAGCGCAGAAGCGCGCGGTCACCCTGTTTGCGCACATCGGCCACGATGCGCATTACCGCGGGCAGCACGGCATCGAGCGCTGCGCCGCCGCGGCGTTCGAGCGCGCCGATCATTTCCGCTGTTTGCCGAGCGTCGCGTCCGTTGGTCCGGATTGTCTTCATCGTTGCCTCCGTCTCAAAGCACGACCTTGTTCAGCGGGTACTCGACGATCCCTGTCGCCTTGGCCGCTTTCAGGCGCGGAATCACATCGCGGGCCACGCGCTCTTCGACAATGGTGTTGACCGCAACCCACTCCGATTCGCTCAACTGCGAAATGGTGGGCGAGTTCAACGCCGGCAGCACACACAGAACGGCTTCGAGGCTGTCGCGCTTGACATTGAGCATCAGGCCCACCTGCGACTGCGCATCGATGGCGCCGCGCAGCATAAGAGCTATCTGGTCGATCTTCTTGCGCTTCCACTCATCGGCGAGCGCGGCCTTGCCGGCGATCAGATGGGTTTCGCTCTCCATTACCGTGTCGATAATCTTGAGGTGGTTGGCCTTGAGCGAGCTGCCGGTCTCGGTAACTTCGACAATGGCGTCGGCCAGCATGGGCGGCTTTACTTCCGTCGCTCCCCAACTGAATTCGACTTTGACGTTGACGCCCTTCTGTGCGAAGTAGCGTTTGCTGACCTCAACGAGTTCGGTGGCAACGATTTTCCCGTCGAGGTCTTCGGCCTTCTCGAAGCCGCTGCCCTCGGGCACGGCCAGCACCCAGCGCACCTTGCGCCGGCTTTGCTTGGCGTATGTGAGCGTGGTGACGCTGGTGACATCCAGGCCGCTCTCGACCACCCAGTCGATGCCGGTAAGTCCTGCGTCGAGCACGCCGTGATCCACATAGCGCGCCATTTCCTGGGCGCGAATCAACATGCACTCGATCTCGGGGTCGTCGATGGAGGGGAAGTAAGAGCGGCCGTCGGCGTAGATATTCCAGCCCGCGCGCTTGAAGAGAGCTATGGTGGCATCCTGGAGGCTGCCCTTGGGGATGCCGAGTCTCAGCTTGTTATCCACGGTTTTCCTCTTTCTTCTCGCCGGCTTCCGGGTTGGCTGCGCCGGTGGGCAGGGGTTTGGTGAAGCAACTGACGGTGCCTTCGTGGCAGACCAGCCCATCGCCCTCCACCTCGACGCGGAAGAGCAGCGTGTCGTTGTCGCAGTCGGTGGCGGCGCTAATGACGCGCAGTCGATTGCCGCTGGTCTCGCCCTTCATCCACAGCTTCTGGCGGGAGCGGCTCCAGAAGGTTACATAGCCGCTCTCCAGCGTCCTGGCATAACTGGCGGGGTTGAGAAAGCCCAGCATCAGCACCGCGCCCGTGCGCGCATCCTGGACGATGCCGGGGACCAGGCCGTCCATCTTGTCGAAGTCGATTGTTGTCATCTTTTGGCTCATTTTTCCTTTTCCGAGTGTATTTCAGGTTTTGATTGGGATTTGCGCCCGAGCATGAAAAAGCCCGCCAGCGAAGGTCGCCGGCGGGCTTTGGAATCTCTCGATCTCTCTGGCCGTCTACTTCAGGCCATGGCAGTCCGCCGGCATGGAAGCTCCATGATGGTGGTGATGACCGTGATGGCGGTTGCTCTGCATCTGATTGAAACCCTATGGCATAACCCCAGGGCCTGTCAAATCTCCGCCGCCGGAGCTGCAGCTGCCACAGGACAGGGCGTTCCTCCAGAGGCCGGGCTAGCCGCGGGCAAAATAACATCCGAGCGAGAGCCCTTCTCCTCGCGCACGATCTGGCCGTCGCGCATGTACAAAATACGGCTGGCGATGGCCGCGGCCTCGGGATTGTGTGTGATCATCAGCGTGGTCTGGCCCAGCTCGCGGTTCGATCTGAGAAGCATCTGTAGTACGGCTTCGGAGTTCTTGGTATCCAGGTTGCCGGTGGGCTCGTCGGCTAGCACGATGGCCGGCCGGGTGATGAGGGCGCGCGCAATGGCCACCCGCTGCTGCTCACCGCCGCTCAACTCGGAGGGCCGGTGATCGAGCCGCCCCTGAATCGAGAGAAGTTCGCAGAGATGATCGAGATACTTGAGGTCCAGCGGCTCCTTCTTTCCGCTCGAACCCCTCCCGCTGACGGCCCAGGCAATCTCGATATTGCCCATGGCCGAGAGCGTAGGCAGCAGGTTGAACTTCTGGAAGACAAAGCCAATGCGATGCTTGCGCAGCCGTGTGCGCTCGGCGTCGTTGAGCGTGGCAAAATCGATGCCGTCGATCACCACGCGGCCCTCGGTGGCTTGTGTAAGCCCCCCCAGCAGATAAAAGAGCGTGGACTTGCCCGATCCGGAGGGACCGACAATGGCCACGAACTCCCCGCGCTCGACGGCAAGCGATACCCCGCGCACGGCGGTGACCTGGATTCGGCCAGCCGAGTAAACCTTGGTCAGTTTCTCGGCGAGAATGATGGGCAAAGACTGTTCGAGCTGCACAGTTGCCATTGTAAATGCGCCGATCGCCTGCGGCCTCAACGAACCTGAACAGGTGAATGGCGCGGGACCGGCAACCCCGGTGAGGAACTGACGCAACTTGGAGATGGCAGGAGTTCCTCGGCACACGCGAGCGCGCAGGATCGAAGGCCATGAACGCACCGGAGGGAGGCATTCGGGGGGGGGAATTGAAATTGATATTGATGAGATCGAAATGGACTTCAAATCTCAAGTAGAATTCATGATTCTTGCATCTGTTTGGCCGGTACCTGTTGTTCAAATGTACCCGATGCGAGTAAAGTGGAACTTTCCGGTCAATTGCCGTTCTTGCTTCTGCTGGAGTGCCGCTTTCCTTGGTTAAGTATTTGCTGAGGTGAAGCCATGGTGTGTCCGAAGTGCAAATCCAGTTCTTTCGCTACGATTCCGGCGGAGATCCGGCTTTATCGCAATAGTCCTCGAAC
>CAWCWQ010000163.1:0-34176 GCA_963799145.1 uncultured Acidobacteriaceae bacterium
GATGTATTGCTGCCATGGACGAGATCAAGCGCGCCCTTGAGTCTGCCGAGCAGATCCAGTTCCGCAACCTCATTCTCCACCTCGGCGAACGCGACGACGGATGGTCGCTGCGCAGCATCGAGCACGCCATCGCCGCCCTCGAGCACCTCGGCGCCTTTGCCCGCCCCCTCGGCGTGCGCCTCCTCGTGGAGAACCTTACCAGCGAGCCCACTACCCCCGCCCACTTGCTCACCATCCTCGAGATGGGCCACCTCGATCAGGTTGGCGTCTGCCTGGACCTTGGCCATGCCCATCTCACCGTTGGCATCGCCGAGGCCATCGCCACCCTTGGCCAGCACATCGCCTCCGTTCACGTCCACGACAATGACGGCCTCAAGGACGAGCACCTCTGGCCCGGAGACGGTACTATCGCCTGGGCCTTTACGGTCCGAGCCATCAAAGCCCTCCCCTCTGCTCCCGCCGCCGTCCTCGAGATTTCGCAGAACCTTCCCGACACCCCCGCCCAAATTACCGCTCGCATTGGCAAGGCCTTTTCCCTCTTCGACTGAAGCGGCCCTTTCCGCCAATCCGGATCTGCGTCTCGAATTCTCCCCGTCACTCAACCGTCAGCGTGACCGTGGCAGAGTGCGACAGCGTCCCCGAAGTGCCGGTCACGCTCACCGTGTAGGTCTGCGAGGTCTGGCCAAGGGAGCCGCCGATGGACCCGCATCCGCTTAGTCCGGCCATCGCCAGCAGCAGCAAGGAGATCGGCCGCCCAATCCGCTTGCCCCCACGCCGGAGCCTGCCGGCAAGCGGCAGCAGAAGCAGCGCCAGTGTGAGCGGGGCCAGCCTGCCAGCGGCGCCGCCTAAGGGGGCCCATTCCGAGCCTGCCGAGGTCTGCGGCAGCTGGATGACCAGCGTGACGGTTGTGGTTCCCGAGCCGGCCGGAACACTCGCCGGGGAGAAGACGGCCGTTGCTCCGGCGGGCAGGCCGCTGGCCGTGAGCCTGATCGCATTTGCGAAGACGCCTGCTCCATTTGCCGGGCTAACCGTGAAGCTCTCCACAACGGTTCCGCCCGGCAGCACCGTCGCCGAGCTGCTCGAGCCGCCGGCGAGAACGATTGTGAAGTCCGCGCTCGCCGCGCCACCGGCTTCCCATTGGTTCACCAGCAGCGCCCCGTCCACTGAGCCTAGGCCGGTGGCCAGGTTGTACTCGGCCCCGCTCGCCGCGAACCCTCCGACACCAGGAACGCTGTTGTTCCCGGACCGCGTCGCGTGGAAGGGATTGACCTCGGCGTTCAACAAGGAATACAGTCCGGGATTGGCGTTTCCCACCCCTGTTCCGCCCTGCCGCTCCACCACCAGCGACATCAACCCCGCAAAGGCAGGCGCTCCAGCAGAGGTTCCCGAGACCACATAGTACGAACCGTTCTCATAGACGACGTACCCATCGTGGGCAGCCGCCGTCACAGATACGTCCGGCACGGCCCGCATTCCATTGGCCGCGCTCGTTCCGCTCACCGCATTCTGCCAAGGCGGTTGCGCATAAACCACGCTCGACCCGCCCCCTGAAGCCCACAGCCCCGCCCCCCCGTTCAGCCCGCTCTCGTTCCAAACCTCCTCCGGAATGTAACCGAGCGCCGTGCCATAGTTCGCCGCATTGGTTGCCGCCCAGTACTGTGCGGGATTCGCCCCCTCGTTGACCTCCGTTCCGCCCACACAAGTCGCATAGGGCGAACTGCACAACCCGTTCACCGCGGTTCCCGATCCCACGGTGGACGAGCCCCCGTAGCAGCCCGCCGCGCCCGCGTCCCCTGAGGCCACGAAGACGCTCATTCCCTCACTCGCCGCCTGCTCCCACAAGCTGTTGTAGAAGGCCAGCTCCGTTGTTCCCATCTGCTGCTCGCAACTGCCGTAGCTGACGCTCACCACCTGCGCCAGCGCATGGTTCACAACGTACTCGGCTGCCAGGTCCACCCCATCGGTTGTCGCCGTCGATCCGGCCGCCACAAGCACTACCGTGGCCGCGGGCGCCACCGCCCCGCTCCACTCCACGTCCAGCGTGGCCTCATCCCGATCCCCCGCAACCACCCCTGGGTCAGCCCCCGCCAGGATCACCGTGGGGTCGTTCGCCGCCAGCCCGGCAATCGTTCGGAACGCCGCCACGTCGCTCAATTCGATATTGCTTCGCCCGGCAATCGCAATTGAACTCCCAACCCCTTTCGTTCCGGCGTCATAGAGTGGATTCAAATCGTAGATTGCCGCCCAATCGGCCGGAAACAGATAGTGCGTGCCGCCGCTTGTGTAAAGCGGCTGCGCCCCAACGAAACTCCGCTCACCCGCGACAGCTTCAGTCGCCAGCGCCGTCCGCGTCTTGATCTCTGATCTGCGCCGAAAATCGTGCAGCGAAACCACGCCGCCAACCACTCCGGCCAGGGCTGCGGGAATCTGAGGGTTCTCGGAGTTGGCAAGATGCTCCACCCCATCTGCTAGATAGCGGTGAATCCCGGTGTGAAAAGTCTCCGCAACCTGGGCCGCGGTCCCCGAAAAGACGATCAGCCGGTTGCTCGCCGGAAGCTCATCCACCGCGAAACCATGCCCCTTGAGCCAACCCGCAACCCGCGACACATCCTCCGCGCTCACCCCAAATCGCGTTCCATACCCGGCCGGCGTCAGCCATTGCCGGTACAGCGGCGAATGCGGATCGTGCTGCGCCTCCACCAGAGCGTCCAGCCCCGCCTGCTGAGCGGCCGAGGGCTCCAGCAACAGCACCATCCGCGCCAGACGAGTCTCCGCGCCAACGGCTCCACGGTCGAACTCCTCTCGCGCCAGCGGATGCTGGTTTCCCTCAAGCGTCACCACTTGCGCTTCATCGATCGGTCCAATCCGGTTCGGGCTCGCGGTCCGGTTCGCGGGCGTCTGCCCAAAACCAATCGCGCAGGCCGCGCCCAGAATCAGAAGCCCCGCGCAAAATGAGCGCATTCCAACCACGGTCCGCATCCCGGCCTTTCAAAAAACAGAAATCCGCTTGAGACTGGAAATATCTCTCCGAGTCTTAGCGTCTTCTTATGCATCGGCCCGGAAGGCACGGCGCCTGAGCCGACGCGGCCGGATTGTCAGAGGAAAGGACTTACGACGGTACTTTGCAAAGACTCAGCCGACCCGCGCCATGCCTCCACCCCGCTCAATCTCCTGCCCCTTTCACATCCCCTTCATCTCGCCAAGCTATAAAGGCCTTATAATCTCTTCCGGCTTCTACCCCTGTAGGCTTCGTGATGGAGGTCGCGGCGGCGCTTGGCGGGCCTTTTCCTTCCTGCCTCACCGCCAGCGGCTGCGCGCCGGAGAGGCGCGAGCGAGGCTCATCGCCCGATTGAAGCCGAGGACGTGGGAGAACTATGAAAGTGCTCATTGCTTACGCCAGCCGCTACGGATCCACGCAAGGAATCGCGGAGCGCATCGCCGCCACGCTGCGCCGGCAAGGTCATGAAACCACCGTACAAGCTGCGGGGCAAGCTCCCGACCCGGCAGGTTACGACGCCGCCGTCATCGGAAGCGCGGCGTACTACTTCCACTGGATGAAGCCGGCGGCAAAGTACGTGCGGCACAACGCGGACTCGCTCGCCAACCTGCCAGTGTGGCTCTTCAGCAGCGGCCCGCTGGGAACGAAGGACAAGGACGACAAGGGCCGCGACCTGTGCGAAACCCTCGTTCCCAAGGAGATCGAGGAGTTCCAAACGACAGTCAAGCCCAGGGACCACAGGGTCTTCTTCGGCGCCATGGACCCTGGCAAACTTGGCTTCCTGCACCGCCTTGTCTACAAGCTGCCGGCCAATCGCGGCGATGCGTTGTTTCCCGTGGGCGACTTTCGCAACTGGGGCGCGATTGAAGCCTGGGCCGCCGGCATTTCAGAGGCGCTAAAGAAGTCGTAGGCAACCGGCAGGCCGGCCCGTCTACCGGGCTTCGATCCCGTTCATTCAGGCTTCGCCGGGGCTTTCAAATGAGTGACTCGTAGACAAGAACTTCCGACTCCGAGACGTGCGGATGAACCCAAATCCAGGTTCCGGCATCTGAGATGTATGCGGCGCGAACCCGTTCGACAGCGGCGGCAGGACCGCTGGTCTAAGGACGGCCCGGAGCGGGCGCAACCCCGATTTCCCTCTTCCGAGAGCCGCCGGCAGAACGTGGGCGCGTTCAGATCGTTCCTCTCCGCTTCGCCTTGTATACGGAGCCTCTTGCAAAACTGCCTTCAGGCTGTATGTATTGTGTCGGGGCACGACTTCAGTCGTGCCGCAAATGGCCAATTTGGACTCCGGCCTTAGCCGCTGCGGAATTGGAATTGCTGAAAACAGAACCTCAGGGGCTAAAGCCCGGCATGATTCTGTTGCTCTTCCAGCACGACTGAAGTCGTGCCCTGACACTTCTTGCAGTCTCAATGGAGTTTTGCAAGAGGCTCTACTGCCGAGGTTTCGATCTGCTGGCGCGCGGCAGCGAGCCCACAAGCCGCATTGGCGAGCGAAGGGCGCGGGCTTTGCATCCAGCTGCCCACCGCGGCAGGTCTTCCCGCAGCCCCCAGACCCCTTCCTCTTCGTCTTCAAACACGGGAGAAGGACGTGTAGGCTAGAGGAAGAATCCCCTCGCAAGTGGAAACCGGACGGTGTTCCGTGGTAGTGTGCAACACTTGCAGGCTGTTTTTTCCGGAAAAAGAGAACGGCCCGGTGCGCGAGCGGAATCTGGACTGCTCAGCGAGCAGCCGAAGACCGCATTTGTGAGTCAAACAGGCCAGACATTGTAAAGTGGTTTGGGTATCAAGGATGGCAATGAGCAAATCGCTGGTAATCGTCGAGTCCCCCGCCAAGGCGAAGACGATCGAGAAGTATCTTGGCAAAGGCTTCGACGTGCGGGCATCCGTTGGGCACATCATGGACCTGCCCAAGAACGACATTGGCGTGGAGCTGAAGAAGCGGACGTTTGTGCCGGAGCTGATTGTGTCTCCAGGCAAGGAGAAGATCGTCGAGCAACTGAAGAAGCTAGGAGCGCAGGCCGACGCCATCTATCTGGCGCCCGACCCGGACCGCGAGGGCGAGGCAATTGCCTATCACCTGGCGTTGCAGTTGGGAAAGACGGCCGCGGAGCGGAAGAAGATCCGCCGCGTGACTTTCAACGAAATTACGAAGAAGGCGGTCCAGGAGGCCTTCAAGCACCCGCGGGACGTGGATCAAAACCTTGTTGACGCGCAGCAGACGCGGCGCGTGCTCGACCGGCTGGTGGGCTATCAGATTTCGCCGCTGTTGTGGGACAAGGTGCGGCGGGGCTTGTCGGCGGGCCGCGTGCAGACGGTTGCGGTGCGCCTGATCGTCGAGCGAGAGCGGGAGATTGGCGCCTTCGGCCCGGTGGAGTACTGGACGCTGGATGCGCTGCTCCATGCCGAGAAGCAGGCGGAAAAAAGGCTCAAGGCGCGCTTTGTGGGCATCGATGGAGAGCCGGCGCGCGTCGCCAACGGCACGGATAAGGACGGGAAAGACCAGTTCATCGCCAACGCCCTGCCCGACGAGAGATCGATGAAGCAGGTGGTCGCCGCGCTCGAGAAAGCGAAATGGTCGCTGGCCTCGGTTCAGTCCAGAGAGCAGCAGAGAAGGCCGCTGCCGCCATTCATTACCAGCCAGTTGCAGCGGGACGCTTCGAGCAAGCTGGGCTTCAACGTGCGCCGGACGATGGGTGTGGCGCAACGGCTCTATGAGGGCGTGGATGTGGGCGCGGAGGGCACGGTTGGACTGATTACCTACATGCGTACCGACTCGCCGCGGGTAGCGCCGGAGGCGATTGCCGGGGCGAGGGAGTGGATCGGCAAGCAATTGGGGCCGAGGTATCTGCCCAAGGAACCCAATGTTTACAAAGGCAGGAAGGCCGCGCAAGACGCGCACGAGGCGATTCGGCCGACCGACGCCGCGCGCACGCCGGAGTCCATCGCCCGCTATCTGACCGAGGAACAGCTCAAGCTGTACCGGCTCATCTGGCAGCGCTTCGTGGCCTCGCAGATGACGCCCGCGGTCTTCGATGTGACCACTGCGAAGATCGAGGCGGTCTCGGCGAAGACGGGCAAGACCTACGATTTCCGCGCCAGCGGTTCGGTGGTGCGCTTCGACGGCTTCCTGAAGGTCTATGAGGTCTTGGAGGAAAAGAAGGACGAGGACGGCGAAGCGGCCAACAAGCTGCCCGATCTGGACCATGTGAAGAAACTGGAGTTGGATGAGCTGGCAAACGAGCAGCACTTTACCCAGCCGCCTCCGCGCTACAACGAGGCCTCGCTGGTTAAAGTGCTCGAGGAGAAGGGCATCGGCCGGCCTTCCACCTACGCCGCCATCATCAACACCATTCAGGACCGAGAGTACGTGACCAAGATCGCCGGGCGGTTTTATCCCACCGAGATCGGTGTCGTTGTCTGCGACCTGCTGGTGAAGAACTTTCCGTACATCTTCGACGTCGCTTACACCGCCAAGCTGGAAGAGGAGCTGGACGAGATCGAGGAAGGCAACGAGAAGTGGACCGATCTGCTGCGGGGTTTTTACGGCTACTTTGAGGACGAACTCAAGGATGCCGGCAAGAACATGGAAAACATCAAGCGGATGGAGCTGCGGACCAAGGAGACATGCGACCTGTGCGGGTCGCCGCTGGTGCTGAAGTGGGGCAAGTTCGGCACCTTCTTTGCGTGCTCGGCATACGACAAGAAGGACAAGTCGAGTTGCGGATTCACCAAGGAGAACACGGCGGGCAAGCCGGACCTGAATACGCAGGAGGCCCAGGATGCGAGCGAGACGGAAGAGTACTGCGACAACTGCGGGCGCGTAATGGTGCTCCGCCGCGGGCTCTTCGGGCCGTATATGGCCTGCCCCGGGTACAGCGAAGACCCGCCCTGCAAAACGGTTCGCAAGCTGAGCCAGAAACAGCAGCAGAAGCAGAATACGCCTCAGCCGACGGGTGAGAATTGCCCGCTTTGCTCCAAGCCTCTTGTGCTGCGCCAGGGAGCCTTCGGCGAGTTCGTCTCCTGCTCCGGCTATCCCAAGTGCAAGTACGTGAAGCAGAACCTGATCGAGGGCATGAAGTGCCCCAAGTGCGGGCAAGGCGACCTGGCCGAGCGCAAGGCGCGGCGGGGCAACCTCTTCTGGGGATGCACGAATTATCCCAAGTGCGACTTCACCTCGAATTACAAGCCGGTGGCCAAGAAGTGCCCACTGTGCAAGAGCCCCTACCTCCTCGAGAAAACACTGCGCTCCGGAATCTACCTCGAATGCCCCAACAAGAAGAAGAGCGCCGAGGAGATTGTGCCAAAGAAGCGGGCGGCCAAGGGCGCTGGGGCGACGGCGAGCGCCGTATCGTGTACCTACTCGAAACGGATCGGGGATGCGCCGCCTCCGCCGACGGTCGAAACGCATGGGCCGGTCGTCGAAAAGGAATCCGCAAAGAAGGGCGGGAAGAAGGCGCTACAGACCGCGTAAGGGGATTGCGTGAAAGAGATAGTGATCCTCGGCGGTCCCAACGGCGCCGGCAAGACTACGGCGGCGAGGGTGCTGCTGCCCGAATTCTTCCATCTGAACCCATTCCTGAACGCCGACGACATGGCCCGCGACCTTGCGCCGTGGAACGTTGAATGGGCAGCGCTGGCGGCGGGTCGGCTATTGATCGAGCGAATGCGGGATTTGGTTCGAGAGGGCAGGAGCTTCGCTCTGGAGTCGACCTTATCGGGCAAGTCGTATCTTCCGATGCTCAAAGATTGCAGGGCCGGTGGCTGGAGGGTCGCTTTGTACTACTTTTGGCTGCCGTCGCCGGAGATTTCAATAGCCAGGGTCGCAAGACGGGTCAGCCAGGGAGGACATCATGTTCCAGGCGATGTCATTTACCGTCGATTCAAGACGGGACTTTGGAATATGCGTCACTTGTATTTGCCCCTGGCGGACACTGCGGCAATCTATGATAATAGCGGTCAGAGGCGAGTTCTGATTGCCGACCGGGAAACCGGTTGGCCGCTCGTTGTACGCGATCAGGACCGCTGGTCCAAGATTGAGGAGTTGACGCCATGGAAATGACATCGCGGCAAATGCTGGATGCGGTCGATCAGGCTCTGGCCGAGGTCTCCCGGCGCCTGGCCTCCGGGGAACTCGACGGGTCGGGCCGGTATTACACCGATGCGGAGCTTGCGGCTGGTGCGGCCACCGGCGGGAAGCGGACTCCTGCGATATCTGAGAAGGCGGCGGCAGCCTAGCCGGAATGCAACTCGCGCGGACTTGCAGCCGGAAGCGCTTGAAGAGGGAATCGAGCCTGGGCTTGTCTTTTTTCGCCGTGCCGGCCTGCTTAAAGCCTTAGCGGCAGCGGCCGGCAAAGAGCCTTTTCCCATCTGCCCAAGCTCCGGGACTGAATCCGCGGGCACAGCGCCGGCCAGCCAAATCCGTTACTATTGGCAGCGGAGATTTCTCGATGGAACGAATGCTTGCAACTCCCGCGGACGCTGAAATCATTCTCAAACTCTATGAGCTGCGCACCGAAGCCGAGATGCGCAAGGCGCGCGCCTGGATGACGGGCGAGTTCTGGCCGGCCACCGCCGAAGAGTTCTTTGCCGTAGCCTCGAATCCCGGCGACCCTCACAACGCCTGGCTGCGCCAGGTGCTCACCTACTGGGAGATGGCTGCGGCGCTTGTCTTGCACGGGGCGGTCTCGGCCGAGCTCTTTGTTGACTGCAACTCCGAAGGCTTTTTCCTGCTGGCCAAGCTTGAGCCCATCCTGGAAGGAATCCGGGAGAAGAATCCGGGGTTCATGATCAAGACCACCGAGATGGTGGGGCGGTTCTCGGCGGCGGCCCAGCGCTATGAGGCGGTGCTGAAGAATGTCGAAGCCAGGCGCAACAGCATGCCCGCCAAGCAGGAATCGCATGGGCAGTATTCGTATCCGGCAAAGCCATGAATCCTTGAGACCTGTCTTTTCCAATCCAAAGATGAGCCGGAAGGAAGCGAAGGATCGGCGAGACGGGTTCTGTCCTTTGGGTTTTGAATTCAACTCAGCTTTGCAGTTGGTTCCGGGGCGGAGGAAATGTGGAAGCCGCTCCGCGCGATCCTCGTCTTCCGATACCCTTTTCGGGCGATTTCCAAGGTCTGTGGGAAGGGCGAAAACAGCACCATCGTTTTCCGGGCTTTTTATGGACCGCCATTGCATCGGCCTTATTGCGTCCGCCTTCGGCCCTACGCGGGGCGTCGCAGCTTCTCGAACAACTTCCTCTCGACTTCCAGCATTCCCCGCGCCGCATCGGTATCGGTGAGGGCCGCAGCGACCCTTTTCAGCGCGTTCATGCTCAGTCCATCGCGCAGGTATTGTCCTGGTTGGTCCAGCGGCGACAGGGTTTCCGGCGGGGTTTGGCAGCGCTTGTAACTGACACGCTTGCGCCCTTTCTCGTCGATCTTCACGCCGGCCTGGGCGCAAGGACGATGATTGCCCGGATAAGGGTTCAAGTGTTCATGGTAAAAGTCATTGATGGCGTCGGCGTGTTTGGCATCGATTTATCCATAAACGATACGTTTGCGAATGACGGCGCCGCTTTTGGTCTCCACCAAGCCGTTGTCGCCGCATTTTACGGAGCCGCTCTTGGTCTGTTCGATGCGCGGCTTATCGAGCAGCCGGGCGGCCATCCGGTTGATTAACTCGCCGCCGCTGCCGGTTTGGAACGCTATCGACGCTGCAACTTGATGGGGCTTAGCGGGTTCACGCAGGATTCGGCAAAGGCACCGCATCCAGCGGGAATCCCAGCCGCTTCCACTCGTCGTAGCCGCCGCGCAGGGGGCGGACGCGCTCGATGCCCAGCCTGTGCAGGGTCATGGCCGTCTTGGCCGCCGTCGCCTCGCTGGGGCAGGAGCAGAAGAGTACAACGTCGCGGTCGCGGGGAATCTCGGTGTGGCGTTCCGCCAGCGAGTCCGGCGAGAAGAGGATGGCGCCCGGCAGCGTGAAGGGGTCCGGTACCAGCTCGAGGGGATGGCGCAGATCGACGATATAGACCTGCTCGCCGGCGTCGAGTTGCCGCTTCAGCTCCTCGGGCTCCAAGCGTGCGGCGACGAGCTTCCTGAGGATCATGCGGCGGCGAACGACGCGGCCCACGAAGAATCCGAGAACGCCCACAAACAGAAGCGCCGCCGAGAAGCGGCCGGCCCAGTCAAGCAAGCCGGGATTGCGCTGGAGCAGGTCGCCGAAGAAGCGGCCCGCGGTGAGCAGCGTCCCCACCCAAAGCGTGGAACCAATGCCGTCGAAGAGCAGGAACGGCGCGAAGGCCATTCCGTTTTGCCCAGCCACGGGAGGCGCCAGGGTGGCGAGGCCGGGCACGAATTTGGCTATCACCAGCGTAACGGCGCGGCGGCGGCCGAAGGAGTCTTGTGTGCGGCGGACGCAGGTTGCCGGCTCCAGCGAGAGCTTGCAGAGGATACGCAGCACATGATGGCCGTAGCGGCGGCCGATGAAGAACCAGGCGCTGTCTGCCGTGAGCGCCGCGGCCAGCCCGGCGGCGAGCGCCAGCGGAAAGCTGAGTTCGCGCTGGGCGGAAAGCGCGCCGGCGGCCAATAGGATCGGCGTCGCGGGCAGCGGAATTCCGAACTGCTCCACCAGAACCCAGGCGAAGAGCAAGATGTAGCCGTACGTGAGCAAAATGTGTTCCGGCAATGCCATTGGGAAGGTCCAGTCATCGCTTGCGGGGAATCGGACCGCTTGGTTGCGCCTGCCAGCCGACAGAGGCCGGGAAGCTGGGAAAGGTCTCACCCTATCGGATGGTTTTCGGCGGAATCCGTTGCAAATGGTGACTGCTCAGGGTTCAGAAGATCTTCTCGATACCTTTCCCTCGTCGCATGAGCCGTCTTTCACTTTCCGCTCGCCCAACTAAGCAGACCGGATTTCGCCGAGCAGTTCGGGATGCCGTTCCAGCACCTTGAGCAGTTTCACCAGAGCCAGCGGCGGCTTGGTCTTCCCATTCTCATACCTCGAAAACGCATTCACCCCGCCGCCAAAGATCTCCGCGGCTTCCCGCTGATCGAGCTCAAGCTTCTTGCGAACACCGGAGATGAATTCGGGATCGACGATCGTTGCGTTGACCTGCTTATTGAAATCCAGCATCAGTCCGCTCGCGCGCGCCGATTCAGCCGCGCCTAGAACGGCCTCGCCGCAGGCCGGGCAGAAATCGCCAGTCACCGCCGGAGTGGTTGTAGTCTCTCCCTTGTAGGTATAAGCAATGTCGCGTGTGTCCGCAACCAATTCTGCTTTTGCACAGATGGGGCATTTCATTCTCATAACTCCTTGAACGACACAATCAGCACATCGTTGACCACGGTCAGTTTCAGGTAGGCCTCGCCAGCTCTCGTTGTGGGGCGATAGACGTCCTGCCAAACTCTGTGATCGGCATAGGTCGTCATGGACTTGTAGAAATCCCTTGCAGTCAATGCCAAAACCACGGCCGGCATTCCGTCGAAATCAAGACCCAAAGCAGCGGCCCCCGCAAGCGCAGAAACCGTGGAGCGCACCTGCCTGAATCAACGATCTGACGATGGAAAGTTGACAGTGGGGCGTGCGCTTTTCCATGCCCAAGAATAACCTATTTGGTTAACTTGAGCAACGGAACAGCTTCTGCTTTCTTCAAGCTGGGAGAACTGTCGCGCTACGGCTGGTTCTGCCGAGCGGAGGCCGGAGACGCGGCGGAGGCTTCCTGCTGAGTCTTGCCTGCGAACCAGTTACGGTCCCAGAGGTTCTTGTAGAACACGCCGGTCAGCTCCGCGGCGCGGGGGCCGAAGGTGGGCCGGCCGCCTTCAAGGAAGAAGACCGTCACCAGGCTGCCCTGCGGCGAGTCGGAGTAGGAGGCGAACCAGCCGAAGCGGGTTCCCTTGTCCGAGCAGGTTCCGGTCTTGCCGAAGACCGGCAGTTCGTGGAAGTTGGCGCGCAGGCGGCGGGCGGTTCCGTACTCGACCGCGCCGGCCATGCCGTCCTGCAGGTCGGGAACGTACTTGGCGATGTCCAGGGTCCGCTTGACCTTGGGCTCAAGGGCCGCGGCTTCGTCGGGGGTGGTGGGGTGCTGCAGGTAGTAGAGGGTTCCGCCGTTGGCGATGGCGGCCACATAAGCGCCCAGTTGCAGCGGGGTGAGCGAGACGCCCTGGCCGAAGCTGCACATGCGGCCCACGCCGCCCTCGGAGGCGGGCAGTTCCTGGTCGGGATAGACGCCGAGTTGTTCGCCGTCGATGTTGTAGCCGGCCAGCTCGCCCAGGCCGAACTGGTTGGCGTAGTGGCGCACGCGCTCAAAGCCCAGTTCGCGGCCCAGTTCCTCGAAGTAGAGGTTGTTGCTCTTGGCCAGCGCCTCGGTCATGTTCATGCGGAAGCCGGCCAACTGCACCGGCGTGTCGCGGGTGACCAGGCCCTCGGAGAGCGCGGCCATGGCCACGGTGATCTTGATGGTGGAGCAGGGCTCGGCGCCGGGCGAAAGGGCCAGCTTCTGGTTGACCATGGCCAGGATGCGGCCGTTGGAGGGGTCGATGACTACGGCCGTGCCGTTCATGTCGCCCAGGGCGTCGATGGCCGCCTGGCGGACCACCGGGTCTTCGCCCGCCGTAACGTCGCCGGCAAAGATGTCTCCGCTTGGCAAAGGAACTGGCGGTAAAGCGCTCGTAGGAATGATGGCGGCGAGAGGCGACGGCCACCCGGCGCGCGCTGGCTCTCGCTTGGCCTCTGGGGGTCAACCGGGCTTGCTGGCCAGCCGGCGCGGCTTTTGCGGCCGCATGCGCCGCCGTGTGATGAGAGACTGCGCGATGAGGCTCTGTCAGATGGGACTCCGCGGACCTGGCATGGCGCAGCGTATGCGGGGCGTCCAGCGCCCATGCGCCCACGGCGCCGGCAAGAAGCAATCCAACCGCCGATATCCAAGAAAGCTTCATTCCGCCCATATCCTCTCGACTGCGAAATCCCTGCCGTACTCCCGCTCGCGGGCGGTTCATTTGCTGCTTATCGGCCATTCCGCGGCCGCTTTGCACTTTCTCGGGGATGGCAGCTACTTTATTCCAAGCCCTCCGGCCCCAAATGTGATCCCAATCACCCTCACAAACCGGCCATTGATTGTCGCCACAGCAACACAAGAACGGCAATCCCGCTTCGATGTTACCTTGAACCCCAAATTCGTGAGCTAAATTGCACTATACAGCCATTGCGCTCGATTCCCTAATGGAACAGCTTTCCTAGAACTGCATCCGGCGCATGAAAGTGGGAGTATCCAGCTCTCTGAGCGATTCTTCGTCGGGATCGGTGAAGAGCACAGCAGTCGGTTGGGCGCGGTACTCGTCCGCGGCCGCCGAAACGCGCAGGCTGTTGCCGAAGTCCGATGCGTAATCCCTGGGCAGCGGGGTATAGGCCAGATCTTCATCCAAATCGGCGAACTTGGCCCTGGCCCCGCCGACCTCCGGTTCCGGGCACGACTCGTGATCCATTGGCTTCATGGCTGTCTGCGCTGGCGCCTGGAGGACCACGGATTCCTCGCTCAGAGCTGCCGCAGAAAAGAAGCAGGGCTGACAAACCGACATCGCCTCCTGCTTCTCTTCTTCGTCGTCATCCTGGCTGAGGAAACGGGCCGGGCTGGGCGTGCCGGCGGGTTCGCGCATCCAGCTCTCAGGCGCTACAACAGGCACTGACACTAGGGGCACGGAAACCACCGGCGCTTCTTCCACGTTCAACATGCGCGCGCGCCGCTCCGGCATCTGGTCGCGGAAGCCGGTGGCGATGACGGTGATCTTGACTTCTTCGCCCATCTTCTCGTCGAGCACCGCGCCGAAGATGATGTTGGCGTCTTCGTGCGCGGCGGACTGGATCAGCGACGAGGCCTCGTTGACCTCGGAGAGCTTGAGCGAGCTGGAGCCGGTGATGTTGATGAGGATGCCGCGCGCGCCGTCGATGGCGCCGGCCTCGAGCAGCGGCGAAGCCATGGCCGCCTGGGCCGCTTCGATGGCGCGATTGGCGCCCGAGCGGACCGCCGTGCCCATGACCGCGTGGCCCATGCCGGCCATGGTGGTCTTCACGTCGGCAAAGTCGCGGTTGATGATGCCGGGGATGGTGATGATGTCGCTGATGCCCTGCACGCCCTGGCGCAGCACGTCGTCGGCGATGCGGAAGCTCTCGAAGAAGCCGGCGTCCTTGGCCACGGCCAGCAGCTTCTCGTTGGGGATCACGATCATGGTGTCGACGCTCTCGAGCAGTTCCTTCAGGCCGCGCTCGGCCTGCTGCAGGCGGCGCTTGCCCTCGAAGCCGAAGGGGCGGGTGATCGACGGCGACGGTGAGGATGCCCATCTCGCTGGCCAGCGAGGCGATCACCGGCGCGGCGCCGGTGCCCGTGCCGCCGCCCAGGCCGGCGGTGACGAAGACCATGTCCGCGCCTTCGAGGGCCTCGATGATCTTTTCCGAGTCTTCGAGCGCGGCGCGGCGGCCCACGTCGGGGTTGGCGCCCGCGCCCAGGCCGGAGGTGAGCCGCACGCCGAGCTGCAGCTTGACCGGAGCCTGCGACAGCTTGAGCGCCTGCACGTCGGTGTTGGCGGCGATGAACTCCACGCCCTCCATGTGGGCCTGAATCATGCGGTTGACGGCGTTGCCGCCGCCGCCGCCCACGCCGATCACCTTGATGCGGGCGCCGCGCACGGGTTCGTTCGTGATATTGAATGCGCATCTCTCCGGCTTCATTCTTCTGCTGTTCCATAGCGGCTTCAGTCTCCTGATTCATGGTTCGACTCCCGGACTCGGTTGCTGGTCAAAGTTAAAAACTGGCTGCAAAGATGGCGCGCAGCTTGGCGCGCAAACTGTTGTTCTCCGCCGCGCGGGTCACGCGCGTGCGGTGGGCATAGAGCAGCATGCCGATGGCTGCGGAAAAGCCGGGGTGGACCAGTTCGCCGGGCATCTGGGAGAGACGCACGGGCAGCCCCGTCCGCGCCGGAACCCGCAACTGGCTCTCGGTTACGTCCAGCATGCCGGGCAGCATGGCGCCGCCGCCGGTGAGCACGCAGCCGGCGCCCAGGGCCTCGACCACGCCGCCCTGGCGCAGGCTTTCCTTGACGAAGTAGAGCAGCTCGCGGGCGCGCGGCTCCAGGATTTCGGCGATCATGCGCAGGCGCAGCGTACTGCGGCTGGGGGTTGGCGATCTCAATCTCCGCCTGCTGCGGCACGGCCGTCACCACGGCGTTGCCGTACTGGCGCTTCAGTTCCTCGGCCTGGGCCACGGGCATCTGCAGGCCCACGGCCAGGTCGTTGGTAAAGTGCGCTCCGCCGATGGGGACCGACGCCGTGTGCGCCACCGCGCCCTCGAAGAAGACCGCCAGGTCGCTGGAGTGCGCGCCGATGTCGAGCAGGCAGACGCCCAGCTCGCGCTCGTCGGCAGAGAGCGTGGCCTCGGCGGCGGCAATGGACTCCAGCACCGCCTCGGAGACTTCAAGTCCGGCGCGGTTGGCGCAGGTGACCGTGCTTTGCAGCGCGCTGCCGGAGCAGGTGGCGATGTGCAGATCGACCTCAAGCCGCGCGCCCACCATGCCCACCGGATCGAAGATGCCGGGCTGCTCGTCGAGGATGAACTGGCGCGGCAGCAGGTGCAGAATCTCGCGATCCGGAGGCCGCTCGACGGCGCGCGCCCGCTCGACGGCGGTGCGCACATCCTCGCGGGTGATCTCGCGCATGCGGTTGCCCAGCTCGAATCCGCCGTTGGTGTTGAGCCCGCGAATATGCGGCCCGCCCACGCCCACCACGCATTCGGCGATGTTGGCGCGCGCCACGCGCTCGGCCTGCTCGTTGGCCGCCCTGCACCGCTTTGGCCGCCGGAGCAAGCTCGGCGATCAGCCCTTTGCGCATCCCGGCCGACTCCACCACGCCGTGACCGCGATAGCGCAGCGCGCCCTCGTTCAGGTCGGCCGCCAGCACGCGCGTCCACGCGCTGCCGATGTCCAGCACCACGATCAGGTTGTCCTGCTTCTGGCTCATCGCGCTCACTGCCCCTCTGCCAGCCGCGGCTGGGCGGGCTGGGGGGCAGGCTTGCGCTTGCTCCCGTTGAGCGCGGCGCGTTGGGCCGCGCGCTTCTTGCTGCCACTTGCCGCCTTGTCTTTGACTGGCTGGCTCTTGGCTGTCTTCACCGGCGGTTTGCGGTCCTTTGCAGCGGTGTCGCTTGTCGCATTGACTGCGGGATCGGCCGGGGCGTTGGCCCCCGCGATCTGCTCCTTGGCCGAATCGCCGGCAACTTGCCCGCTCAGGGCGGCCTCGCCGGCCGGGGGCTTGACGCCGACCCTCGCCGGATGCAGTCTCCGCCGGCACCGTCGCTTCCACGGCGCTTGTGCCGCGGGCCATCTCCAGCACCACCTGCTGGTCGTAGCGCAGAGTCCACCGCCGCCAGCTTCGGATACTGCTGACGCCACTCGGCGATGTGCGCCTTGTAGCGCTGGTAGCGCTCGAGGAACCGGTCCTCGCCAAAGTGAGCCAGAATGTCGGTCGCCTTGCTCGGGCATGAAGACACGCGCATCCTCGGGATCGGTCAGATCGATCTCCGAGATCTGCTCGGAGAGGTGCTGGCCGTTCGCGTCAAGCTCCGCGAGAAGGCGCGCGTAGACCGCCATCCGCGCCTTGCGCGAGGGCAGGGTCGCGGGGATCGATGCCCGTCACCACCGGGAACGAATAGTGATGCTGGGCCATGGTCGCGGCCGGCATGGTGAGCAGAACCCCGCTCGCGTCCACCAGGCCGATCTGCTGGCCGTGGCGCGTGAAGGCCACCGGCTGGCGCTCCACGACTTCGACGCGAATCTGGTCCGGCAGCAGCCGCATGACCGTTGCCCGCTCCACCCAGGGAATCTCCTCAAGTTGCTTGCGCCGCTCCGCCAGATCGACATAGAAGATGTTGCGGCCAATGTCTTCGCCGAAGACCGGCAGCATCTCGGCGCGGGTCACTTCGTGCAAGTCCGGTGGCTTCAATGTTGCTCGCCCCGCCAATGCGGAAGCGCGCGTCGCGATCCACGTAGGTCTTGAGAAAAAAGCCGCCTGTGGCCAGGCTACCTAGAACGATCAGTGTGCATAGTCCCAGAAACGCGCGCCCGAGGGTACTCGCCGGCCGCCACCAGCGGCCGCGCGGGGCATCGTGCGCGCCACCCAGGGGCGCGGAATCATCGCCGTCGGGGTCCGGCATCTCCAGCGGCATGCCCGGACCGCCGCGGCCCACATGCCCGGTGGGGAGTACACCCTGCTGCACGCGCCGGAAGCGCGGCTCCACGGCCGCCTCGTCGTTCCAGGCAAAGGAGCGGGTTGGGTTGTCAACAGGTTTCATCACGCCCGAGCAAGGTCGTGAGAATCGCCAGGCTTCACTATACCGTGTGGCACGGCGGCTTTTTTCCGCAGGGCGCGGCGGGGGAACCTGTGGCGTTACGGGCCTGACCGGACTTATTTCTCAATCCAGTTGACACAGGCCCCGGCGTAGGCTACAACTTGCCGCTCAATCGTCTTGCTCAGCTCGATCCTGGCCTTTGACAGGTCGTGCATCTGCTGGAGGTTAAGCCAGAACTCCGGGCTGTTGCCGAAGAACTGTGCCAGGCGGAGCGCCGTATCTGGCGTGACCGCACGCCGGCCGTGAACTATGTCGCCAATGCGCGTAGCGGGGACGCGAATTCTCATTGGCAGCGCGTTCTGCGTAATGCCGAGGGCGAGAAGAAACTCCTCGCGCAGCATCTCGCCCGGATGCGTTGTGACTCGCTGCAACTTCCATCCCGTAGCGGGTCTCTTAATCGTCATTCCCATCCTCCGATCAGTGCTAAACCGCCTCAGAGTCCAACGAAACCAGCACAGTGATATTCTGGACCAGTAGAAATAACGCAGATTCGCAGTCCAAACCAAGTCAGGTCTCAAGAGCCAAGCCATGTCGTTGAACGATCTCGAATTCGCTTATGCTCCCGTGCGCGATCAAGTCCGCGACCTGCGGGAGTATCTTTGACCCGGCTCGCATCCGCCGGGAACTAACCGCAATCGAAACCAAGCTGGCCGATCCGGCTCTGTGGTCCGATCCCAACGCCACCAAGCCCTTGATGCGCGAGAAGAAGCGCCTGGAAAACATGGTGGCCGACGACGAGGAGCTGGTGCGCCGCGTCGAGCGACATCGAGGCCTACTTCGAGCTGGCCCGCGAAGGCGAAGACGTGCTGGCCGATCTTGAGCGCGACATCAAGGCCCTGGCCGCCTTCAACGAAGAGCTGGAAGCCCGCACCATGCTCAATGGCGAGGCCGATCCGCTGAACGCCATCGTCACCGTGCACCCCGGCGCGGGCGGCACCGAGAGCCAGGACTGGGCCGAGATGCTGATGCGCATGTACCTGCGCTGGGCCGAGCAGCAGGGCTTCAAGACGGAGATGAACGACTACCAGGACGGCGAAGAGGCGGGCATCAAGTCGGCCACATTCACCATTCTGGGCGAGTACGCCTTTGGGCAACTGGCCGGCGAGAGCGGCGTCCACCGGCTGGTGCGCATCTCGCCCTTCGACCAGGCCAAGCGGCGGCACACCTCGTTCGCCTCGGTCTACGTTTCGCCGGAGATCGACGAGACCATCCACGTGGACCTGAAGCTGGAAGACCTGCGCATCGATACCTACCGCTCCGGCGGCAAGGGCGGCCAGCACGTGAACACCACCGACTCCGCCGTGCGCATGACGCACCTGCCAACCGGAATTGTCGTGCAATGCCAGAACGAGCGCTCGCAGCACAAGAACCGCGACAAGGCGATGAAGATGCTGCGCTCGCGCCTCTACGAGTACGAGCTCGAAAAGAAGCGCGCGGTAAGCAAGAAGCTGGAAGACTCGAAGCTGGAGATCAACTTCGGCTCGCAGATTCGGTCGTATGTCTTGCAGCCCTACCGCATCGCCAAGGACCACCGCACCAAGGTCGAGGTGGGCGACGTGGACAAGGTGCTGGACGGCTATCTTGAGCCGTTCCTGCGCGGCTACCTGCTGGCCAAGCGCCGCGGAACCGCCGTGGCCGCCGCGCCGGACGACGATCTGGATGTGTAGTCGGAATCTGGAGATGTAGCTCATGAGCAGCGATCCAACCCTCACTGACGAGATGCTCGGCACGGCGCGGACCATCGCCGTGGTGGGCATGAGCGACAAGCCCAGCCGCGCCAGCCATCAGATCGGGATGTATCTCGCCGGCAAGGGCTACTACATCACTCCCGTGAATCCGAATCTCGCCGCGGTGATGGGAATCAGGTGTTATCCGGACCTGGACGCGGCGCACACCGCGGCCTGGCAGTCGACCGGCGCAGGCATCGACCTGGTGAACGTCTTTCGCGCCCCGGAGCACGTTCCCGCCATCGTGGACGACGTGATTCGCCTGGGCATTCGCTTCCTGTGGCTACAGGATGGAGTGATCCACGACGAGGCCGTCGCCCGCGCCCGCGCCGCCGGAGTCAAGTGCGTGGTGAACGACTGCATTTACCGGCGCCATGCGGCGCGGCTGCGTACCGTTTCCGGCCGCTGAAGCATGGGCTTGCTGCGACCATCCTCCGGTAGACTGAGTCCAACCATCAGGAGCCGGCTTTCCGCCGTTATGCGTCTTCACCGTTTTATCTTCGTGTTGTTGGCCGCGCTTGCCGCGGGATTGCCCGCGCTGGCGGCGTCCAGCTCTTTTGAAGCGGACCATTTGCGGGTTGAACTGCTGGTGCCAGGCGACAACCTATATGGCATCGACTACCTGAACGATGCGGGTCTCTACTTCAAGCTGGAGCCGGGCTGGCACATCTACTGGAAGAATCCCGGCGATGCAGGCCTGCCGCCGCACATTCAGTGGACCTTGCCCAAAGGCCTCAGCGCCCCTCCAATGCAGTTTCCCGCGCCGAAGCGGCTGCCGCTCGGGCCGCTGATGGATTTCGGCTACGAAGATGAAGTGCTCTTTCCGCTCAAGCTGCACGTTGCCGAAAGCGTCAAGGCTGGCACTGTCGTCCTTTATGCCAAGGTCGACTGGCTGGTTTGCCGGGCGAGCTGCATCCCCGGCAAGGCCGATCTGGAGGTGCGGAAGAATGTATATGTCGGCCCTTTGAACATGAGGTACAGTCCTCCTCCGCTCTTCAAGCGATTTATTGACCAGATTCCCAAGCCGCTTCCTGCCAGCGCCAAGGTCAGCTTCCAGCCGACGCCAACAGGTTTCCGGCTCGCCGTCGAAACCGGCCAGCGGGAGACCGAGGCCACGTTCTTCCCCGAAGATCAGGACATTCTCGACAATCCAGCCCCGCAAAGGCTCACTCCCACGCCAACTGGCCTGATTCTCGACCTCAAGAAGGACGCCAATCTCGCCGCCAATCCCGCTCAGTTGCGAGGGGTTCTGGAGCTTTCCGGCGGGCGGGCCTATGAGATTGCGGCGCTGCCGGGGACGGTCGCGGCGCAACAGCCTGCGCAGACTGGCCAGAATCCAGGAAATGGTCCTGAAGGGCTTCCTTCAGGGGCTAAAGCTCCGGCCTACCAGCCCGCACCCTCCACCGGAGTAGGCCTTCCCCCGGCGAGCCAACGCACGGCTGGTTTTTGGGCCGCTTTGCTGCGAGCTTCGGGCCTGGCTTTCCTCGGCGGCTTGCTCTTGAATCTGATGCCCTGCGTCTTTCCGGTGCTCTTTCTCAAGGGCCTGGCGCTGGTCAACTCGGGCAACGAAGAACGCCACAAGCTGCGGGCGCATGGACTGGTTTACACCGCGGGCATTCTGGTCTCGTTCTGGGCGCTGGTGGGGGCGCTGCTGGGGTTGCGCGCGGCGGGCGCCACTCTGGGCTGGGGATTCCAGTTCCAGTCGCCGGTCTTTCTGGCGCTGATGGCGGGGCTGCTCTTCTTCCTGGGGCTGTCGCTCGCCGGGCAATTCGAGATCGGCCTGACGCTGACCAGCGCGGGCGGTTCGCTTGCCGCGAAACAAGGCTATACGGGCAGCTTCTTTACCGGCGTGCTGGCCGTGGTGGTGGCCACGCCCTGCACCGCGCCCTTCATGGGAGCGGCCATCGGCTACGCGCTCAGCGCACCCGCGGCGGTCACCTTTGCCGTCTTTACCGCGCTGGCCCTGGGGCTGGCCGCGCCCTATGTGGCGCTCACGCTGCAACCGGCCTGGACGCGCCTGCTGCCCCGGCCCGGCGTATGGATGGAGATCCTGCGGCAGGCCATCTCGGTTCCCATCTTCATCACCGTCATCTGGCTGGCCTGGGTGCTGGCTTCCGCTTACGGCGCTGGAGCTCTGGCGGCGCTGCTGGCGAGCTTTCTTTTGCTGGCGGTTGCCGGGTGGTTCCTGGGCCGCTGGCCGGCCCGGCGCTGGGCTACAGTGGTTGCCGCGCTCATCCTCCTGGGAGTGGCCTGGCTCGATTTCTACTTTGCGAAAACCTTAGTGGCTTCGCAGACTACGCTCACGCAAGAGGACATTCTGGCTCTGAGGTCGCTGCCCCGGCTCGCGGTTAAATCGCTTCAAGGAGAATGGGAGCCGTGGTCGGCGGAGGCCGTGAGCCGCTATCAGGCCGAAGGGCGGCCGGTCTTTGTGGACTTCACCGCCAGCTGGTGCCTGAGCTGCCAGGTCAACGAGCGCGTGGCGCTGGATCAGCCTTCAGTTCAGCAAGCCTTCCAGAGCGCCAACGTAGTCCTGCTGCGCGCCGACTGGACCCGCCACGACGAGGCCATTACGCAGGCCTTGACCGCCCTGGGCCGCAGCGGCGTGCCGGCTTACGCGCTCTACGCGCCGGGCGAAGCGAGCCCGCGGCTCCTGCCCGAGGTGCTGACGCCGGGGATTGTGACGGATGCCGTGAGCAAGCTGCCGAAAACGGCGCGCTGAGTTTTGCAGGCTCCCAGGTCCCAAAAGCGGGACCTGGGGCACCCAGCCGTCAGCCTCTGGCGCCAAGCCGTCAGCAGAGTTCCACTTACGGCAATGGCAGGTGTTGGTGGAAGGCCTGCGCCAGTCGCTCACTCGCCGTCTGCTCGACGGCCTGCTGCACGCGGGCGCGCAGCTCCGCGTTGGGCGCGGTGCGGCCGATGGCTTCGATAGCCTGCGGCCCGTCGCGATCGTCCCGCTCGATGATTGCAATCAGATAGTCCACCGCTTCAGGCAGCCGTGTGAGGGCGATGGCGCTTAACAGCACCGCGGTGAACCAGCTATCGGCGCCGGCGCGCAGACGCTCGATGAGCGCGGCCAGCGCTTCGGGCGAACGCAGTTCCGCCAGAGCAAAGGCCGCCTCCGCGGCCAGGTCGCCGCCCTCTTTCAAGCAGCCTGCAACCAGCGAGATGGCCTGCGCGCCCTCCAGCGAGAGCAGCGCGGAGTAGACCGCGCCCAGTACCTCCAGCTCGTCGTTGCCCAGCAGCGCGCGCAGCCTGAGGATGAGCGCGGCGCTCACCCCGCCAACCTGGGCGATGGCCCGCGCCGCCTCCATGCGCACGGTCTTGTCGGAGTCCGTGAGCGGCTCCAGCAGAATCGTCAGAAGATCGGCGTCGGAGATGCCGGGGCAATCCACCAGCGCATGGGCGCAGGTGCCGCGCAGCGCCGCGGCCGAATCCACTGGAGGGCCCCAGCTTGCCTCCAATTGACGATGGCGCAGGCCGCGCAGGTAAGCGTCCTTCTGGCGGTGTTCCAGCTTGACGAGAGTCTTGGCCAGCGCGTTCTTCGCCCAGCACTTCGGATCGGTCTTGGCCGCGTCGACGAAGAAGCGGTCGAAGGCAGCCAGCGCATCCGGCAGCAGCGCGAAGAGCTCCGCATCCGCTACCAGCTTTGCGGCCTTGCCTACCAGAAAGTTGTTGCGATGGGCAAGCGCTTTGCGCAGGCGCTCGATGGTTTCGGCGTGCAGCGCAGCGCCGCCCTTTAGCGATCCGGCCAGGGCTTCCAGCTCAGCGAGTTCCTTGTCAAAGCCGCGGGAGGTTGAGGCTGGCGGGGAGGCGCGGCTTGAGGGTCTGGGAGACATGGGCTAACCCAAGAAGAATAACGCAGGAGCGGGAGAGCGGCACACGGGTCTGAAGGCTTCTCAGGTGTTCCACCCGGCAAGTCGGTGACCACGGCCCAGACCGTTGAGGTTAGTGCTCTCCCAGGTCCGAAACTCCGGACCTGGGGCACCCAATCGTTTTGGGATGGTCGGACCTGGTCCACCCAATTATTTCAGGATGGTCGAACCTGGACCACCGGACACCGTGGACTGATTTGGGTTCGCAAATAGGCTAGTCCAGAGATTCGTTCCTACCTCATGGCAGCCGCACGTCAGGATTTGGTCACCGCCGGAGACCACAATCTCAGCGAGCGGATCGACCTGAAGCGCCGCACCTGCGGCCCTCAGTAGAGCTGCTTCAGCGGTCGGATAGGCGTCGGTGACATATTCTCCGGTGGGTAACTGGACATTCCTTCCTGTGCTTGAATTGACCGTTGTGCGGCTGAATGACGCCGCTTCTGTCAGCTCATGTAGCAGTCTATATTCTTTATCGTGGATTTCGATTCGGGCCATGCACCGCATTGGGGAAACCTCCCTTTTATAACATCTTCCGCCTGTTTGGCCAATCCGTCGATGGACTTGGATTCCGGGGGTGATAGCTAATGTGTCCTGTCCTAGGCCCTAGAGGCCGGACCTGGAGCGCCTCATCATCTCGTGCTTTTCAGACTCGCGCCGCCCGCCCGATCGGATTTGACTAATTCCTCGTCCTTGCGGTCTGCTCAAGCCCAGCGAACATCGCCAATACATGGTGAGTCGAGGAAATCAAGCACGGCCAAATTCAGCCTGTCCGACTCATGCAGGTCATCCACAAGGCCCTGTTCGACGTGGAGGAGGACCAGCCATCTTTGGGCGGGCCCCGTCCATCGCGGATCGGGTTCCGCCTGGCACAGCTTCAGCCTCACACGCGTACACGCGAAAGACAGGTTCATAGCATCAATGTAAATACATTTCCACCTACCCCTGAGCGTATCAAATACCTGCCGTGTAGCCGGCCACTCTCTCAGAAGTTCCTCAGTTCTTATGTGATCTATCATCTCGGCTCTCCCTATTTATCAGAACTAAAACACTCCCGACTTCTTCGGCATGAGACGCCACGCGCTACCTGGGGGCGCGCCCTAACTACTCTTTAACAAGAGTGATCTCCAGTATTGCATTTGTCAAATCCGCAAGTCGTCCCGATCCCATACCAGGGGATCATAGCTCAGGTCAGGCCCCAGCCATCGTCCAACCTCAGCCACGCTCATCCCCTCGCGTTCCGCATAGCCGCCCACCTGGTCGCGGTCGATTCACTCACCCCACACGCCGGGCACCCCAGGCCTCTCCGAAGTCCAATGACGTACCGCCGCCGATCGGGTTCGCGCTCATGCTAGGTTTTAGTTCTCCGCTTCTTGCTCAACAACTCCTTCGATGCACTTTCAAAGTCGCTTTCGAAGCTCCGGTCCTGCACGACGTTGAATGCCTCATAGTGCTGCTCAGCAAGCTGCCTGGCAACCTCGTGCGAGACTTTGCCGGCGCTGGTGAGCACATCGTACTCATTGAACTTGAGGAAGGCGTCCAGTTTCTCTACCCAGTCTGCCATGCGCATGAGAATCTGGCGGGATGCCTGATTTTCCGCATAGTCCAGATACATGACGACGATGCGTTCGAGGGACTTGATCTCGTCTTCTTCCAGGTAGTTCTTGGCCACGGTAACGTCGGACTTCATGATGCGGCCGTGGGGCGCGTTCTTCCAGGTCTTCAGGCCCATGTATGGCAGCGAAGAGTCCGCCCGCTGGGAGACGATCTCTGCCGCAGTTTTGCCGGTGATTGCCCAGTGCAGCTTGTTCTGCACAGTCTTGAAGAATGTCTGCGTGATCTCTGCGTCGCGGTTGTAGTCGATGCTGCACTGCTCGTAAATGTCTGCGATCTTGAGGTAAAAGCGCCGTTCGCTGGCGCGGATGGACCGAATACGCTCCAGCAGTTCGTCAAAATAGTCCTTGCCAAACCGCTTTCCCTGCTTCAGGCGCTCATCGTCGAGCACGAATCCTTTGACAAGGAACTCCCGCAACACCTGAGTCGCCCAGATGCGAAACTGCGTTGCCTGACGGCTGTTGACCCGGTAGCCGACGGCGATAATGGCGTCGAGGTTGTAGAAATCGACCTCGCGGGCAACCTGCCGGTCGCCCTCCGGTTGAACTATTCGAATTCTTCGAATAGTTGCTATCTCGTTTAATTCGTGAGATTTGTAGATCTCCTTCAAGTGGCGGTTGACGGTGGGTATGCCAACACCGAACAGTTCCGCCAGCTTTTTTTGCGTGAGCCAGAAGGTTTCGTCTTCAAAGACGACCTCGACCCGCACGGCCCCGTCCGGCGTGGTGTAAAGCAGAATCTCGTGATTCAAGGGTTCCATGCGGCTCCTCTTAAACGACGCCGGGCAGATCATGAGCCACCCGTCATTACCGGACTGGAATTTGCAGCAGAACCGCAATGTACTGGCGCACCTTGGCGATCATCTTTGGCGGAGCTTCGGAATGAAACTCCGCTCCGCGGCCCTCCCAATCCATGCTCTTCAATTGATCGACAAGCACGGCCCCCTCCACGCTCCCTACGGCGATCGGCAAACGAGAAGGGGTATGGTTTGACCTTGCTGAACTTGCTCGTCAGGGGACAAACCACGGCCAAACCGCTGGCCCGGTTGTAGCGCAGATCGGTCAGGACGAGCGCGGGCCTGCGCTTGGCCTGTTCCCGGCCAACCAGGGGATCGAAGTCCAGGAAGACAATGTCGCCGGCATCCGGAACGTACCGATTCACCATTCGACGGCTTCCCTTCCGATCTCCGGCCCGTGCGATATCTCCGCATAGCGATTCTCCGGAGTGATTTGGGCCACCAATTGAGCCAGTGTCGGGAGTTCACCTACCCGGTGCACCTGCACAACCCCATCGGCAGCTACCGCGATTTCCAGCGGGTCGCCCAGTTGCAAGTGAGCGTCGTCCGCTATGGGCTTTGGAATCCTTATCGCCAAGCTGTTTCCCCATTTCAGCACTTGGGCCTGCATAATTCCTCCTGTAGATACATTGTATCGCCGTCAAGTCACCCTCGAATGTAGTTGAGCCGGATACCGGGCGCCGGGTGTCCTCATCCGCTTGCGTTCGGTCTAGCCGGCAACCTGGTCGCGGTCGAGATAGAGGCGTATTTCCAGGTTTTCCTTGAGCATCTCTATCTGGCCGGTGCCGACCGGCTGAAAGGTTCCGGTGGCGACGCTGCCGCCAGCCTCGTTGCCCCAGTTGGCGTAAAGCGGCGCAGCGCTCGCCAGCATCCACGCCAAGGCCCCCGCCATTGTCCATGCGGATAATCTCTCAAAGGTCCTTGGAATTCTTCACCGCAGTTCTGCTCCTCGCATCTAAATCGGGGGACGGCGTCGCGCAACGAAGAAAACCTCATACACCCTCAGCTTGCCACCATGCCGCTCCTGTGGCGATACTGCACTCAGCCCGTCTTGCGGGCTTCATCTCTTCCCCAGCGAGAACTGCCTTGGCTCGACAACTCTATACCGCACGTCTTGAAGCAAAAGACTGCATCTCGGATGTGGCGCAGTGCTACCACTTTGTCTTTGTCATCGACGAACTGGAGAACTTCCCGTATGCCTCGGGCCAGTTTGTATCGGCGGTGGCCGAAGACGCGAACGGCAAGATGCAGACCCGCGCCTATTCCATCGCCTCGGCGGCCAACGGCAACCGCTTCGAGCTGTGCGTGAACCGGGTCGAGGAGGGGTTCTTCTCCAACCACCTGGCCGACCTCCCCGACCTGCCGCTGGGGGCGACGATTCAGATTCACGGGCCGCATGGGCACTTCGTGCTGCGCGAGCCGATCACCGACTCCATCCTGATCGCCACCGGCACGGGTATTGCGCCGATGCGCGCCTACCTGCAGACGCTGTTTCCCGCTGACGGCACGGACCGGAGTGACGGCAAGGAGATCTGGCTGGTCTACGGCACACGCTACGAGAGCGACATTTACTACCGCGAGGAGTTCGAGGCCCTGGCAAGGCGGAAGCCGAACTTCCACTACCTGCCCACGCTGAGCCGCGCCGACGAGAGCTGGAGCGGCCTGCGCGGCTATGTCCAGGATCATGTGGCCAAGATCATCGAGGAGCGCGCCGCCCGCCTGGGCCAGCCGCTGCCCGTGCCCCCGCCCGATCCAAGCCTGCTGACATCGGAGCTGAACTTCGATATCTACGCATACATCTGCGGGCTGAACTTCATGGTTTCAAGCGTGCGCGAGCGGTTGGCTGGCTTCGGCTGGCATCGCAAGCAGATCGTCTTCGAGAGATACGACTGACGGCGGCGCGGCGTTGCTCACCTCTCACGCGAGGCTGAAAAGCGCCTTCACTGGTGTGGACGCGGATCTTTTGCCACAACAACAGAATGTCTCAACGGATGCGGTAAACGAATGCGTCTTCTAGATATTGATCGCCAAACATCTGCCCTCCCAGGCGCATCCCGTACGTATCCGCCGCGGAAGCGAAGGTCTGGCGCAGAGCCTGAATAAACGGCTTGTTCATTGGGCGCAGAGAGATCGTAGGTTTTCTGCGGAAGGGAAAGCCCGCTCTCTTCAAGGACTCATTGATCTCCGTATATCCCGAAAGCGACGATGTCTGGTCGATTCGATCAGAAGCGATCACCAGCCTCCAATCCTCATAATCTGGAATCTTGGCCCAAAGCGCAACGTTGGGAGACTTGCCTTCCCTATCAAGCGCGTCGATGACTTCTTTTCCGTTCTCGATGTCGAAATTCACCAGCGTTGACGTATCCATGGGAGCAGTCCTCCTTTCTGACTTTCAATTGCCGTTAGAAGCGCAATTGTATCCAGAACGGTCTTTCTCTGATACCGGGCTGTCTCTGACCAATCCTGAACAGTCTCCAGATTCGACCGCATTTCCGGGTCGGCATCCAGCACAGAATCCAACTCAGTTTTCAACTCAGCCAACCGCAATAGCTCTTTGAGATTGTGCGTATGGCTGTCATTAACCAGCTTCTTCTCAGGAAAATCGTGCAACTGCGTTCGTTTAGAGATGCACGCCTTCAACGCACATTCGACTGAGTATCCTGCCAAATAGTATGCGCCATCTGGAAGTCCCGCGGCTAGCAACGCCTCAGCTTCCCTCAATCTCAACTCGGCGAGCTGCGGGAAATCGGCGCGGTTCATCTTTCAACCTCCTATGCGCGGCTGAGGTAGGCGCCCTCGCTCGTATCCACACGGATCTTCTCGCCCTCGTTGATGAAGGCGGGCACCTGGACGACGAGGCCGGTCTCGGTCTTGGCAGGCTTGCTGACGCTGGAGGCGGTGGCCGACTTGAGCCCCGGCTCGGTCTCCACGACGGTGAGTTCAACGGCCGCTGGTGGCTCGACACCCACCGCGACGCCGTCGTAGTAGCTGACCTTAATCAGGAGATTGGGAGTTAGGTAATCGACCGTATCGCCGAGCGTCGAGCCCTTGAGTACGGTCTGCTCGTAGTCCACGGGATTCATGAAGTAATAGTCGTCGCCGTCGTTATAGAGGAACTCCATGGAGACCTCGTCCACGACGACCTTTTCAATGGCGTCGGCGGAGCGGAAGCGCTCCTCGAACATGGCGCCGGTCCGGATGTTGCGCAGCTTGGCCTGAATGAATGCGCGCAGGTTGCCGGGGGTGCGGTGCTCAACCTTGAAGACCAGGTGCAGTTGGTCTTTGTGCTTGATGATCATGCCGGGACGCATTTGAGTGGCGGGAATCGACATAAAGTCTCTAGCTCCTTGCTTTATCTGCGCTCAGTGCGCAGCGAATTCTGGCCTTGGCCCATCTTCGATTGTAGCGTAGGGGCGCACACCGGTTCTTGCCGGGCGCAAGGGCCCAGCGGGAGCAGTGAACGCCTTAGTCCCTACTCGTCGCGCAGGGCGATCATGGGATCGACGCGTGAGGCCCGGCGCGCCGGCATCCAGCTTGACCACAGGGCAATGCAGACGACGGCGGCGGTGATGGCCGCGAAGACTCCGGGGTCGTCGGGGCGCACGCCTTGGAGTAGGTTGGCAACCAGATGCGCCAGCCCGTATGCCAGCAGCAGGCCGGCAAATACCCCTGCGCCGGTGAGCCAGGCAGCCCGGCGAAGAATCATGCTCATCACGTCCTCGCGCCGCGCGCCCATTGCCAGCCGTACGCCGATCTCCCGCATCCGCTCGCCGACCAGATTGCCCATCACGCCGTATATGCCGATTGCGGCTAGCAGCAGGGCGATTAGGGCATCGACTGCGAGCATCGCAGCGGCATACATCAGGCCCGTCAGCAGCTCATTCAGGTACTTCCGGTAAGTCATCAACACGTCCAGCGGAAGCGTGGGATCGAGCCCGGCCAGCGCCTTGCGCGCCGGGTCGGCTAGGGCCAGCGGATCGCCATCGGTCATCAGCGCATAGGTTGCTCTCAGGGGCGGCATCTGCGCCGCGCTCACATACACGGCCGGCTTGAGCGTCTCATCCCACGTGGAATAGCTGGTCTCTTGCGCGACACCGACGATCGTCAGCCACGGCTCCTGGCTCGTGTTCGGATCGCCCATGCGGATGCGCCGGCCAATCGGGTTCTCGCCGGGAAAGTACCGCGCCACGAATTGCTGGCTGACGACGGCCACGGGCTGCGAGCCCAGCGAATCGCTCTTGGTAAACCGGCGCCCGGCGACGATGGAGATGCGGAAGGCGGCGAAGTACCCATCGCTGACCGGCAGGCGCAGCGCGCTTTGGAACTTGCCGGGGACAATGGGACGATTCTCGATGGCGCAATCCTGCTGCCAGGCGTTGTCGCTGTATGGCAGCGCGGTGCTCAGCTCGACATGGGTTACGCCTGGCAGGACGCGCAGCTTCTGAAGACTGTCTTCATACCATGCGGCTTGCTTCTGCGGCGCATCGTAGCGGGCCGGAGGCAAATTCACGTTGAAGGTGAGCACCTTGTCCGGCTGGTATCCGTCGGCCAGATGCAGCAGGTGCCACATACCCTTGGAGATAAGCGCCGCGCCAATCACCAGCGCGACGGCCAGCGCAATCTGCGAGACTGCAAAGATGCTCCTCAAGCGGCCGCTCCGCATGGAGCTGGTAGTCCCGCGCGATCCCGACCTTAGTTGCTCTACAAGATTCAGCCGCAACGCCTCGACCGCCGGCGCAATTCCAGAGATAACGCCTGCTCCTATTGCCAGCAGCAGAGAGAAGGCCATCACACGGCCGTTCAATGAGGTATTGGACCAGCCGGCCATGTAGCGCGCCACGCGCGCGGGCATGGTGATGAGGATGACGTGCAGGTAGACCCCGCCGAATATCAGCCCACCGGCCGCGCCAGCGATTCCCAGAAGAATGTTTTCCATCAGTAACTGGCGCATGATCCGCCAGCGGCTGGCGCCCAGCGCGGTGCGTATGGCGATCTCCGGCCGGCGCGCAATGCCGCGCGCAAATTGCAGGTTGGAGACATTGGCGCAGACCACCAGCAGCACAAAGAGAGTTGCGCCCATCGTCAGCCGGTAATACATCGGCGTCAAGTCGCCGTTGATGCCGTCGAGCAGCGGCTCGACGTGAACGGAAAGCCCCAGGTTAGTCGCCGGATAGGCCCGTGCCAGGCGCTCGGCGACGATGCGCATCTCAGCCTGGGCCTGCTTGACGGTAATGCCATCGCGCAGCCGCCCCGTAACCACGAAGTTGTGCTCCGTGCGGTCTCCAAGTTGCCGCGGCGTGGGCGCTAAGGGCAGATAGAAATCGACATCCGATGGATATTGCACAGTCTTCGGCATGACGCCAATTACTGTATAGACGCGCTGATCCAGCTGAATCTTCCGGCCTAGCACCTCCGGGTCGCCGGCAAAACGCCTCTGCCAGAAGCCGTAGTTCAGCACCGCCACGGCGTCGCTTCCAAGCTGGCACTCGCTCTCGCCATAGACGCGGCCCAAGAGCGCCTGAGTGCGCAAAACGCTGAAAAAGTTGGCAGACGTCAGGGCCGCCCGCACGTGCGCCGCATCGCCCGCACCGGTCATGCTCATATCGGCGCTGGTACGCACCGCCAGCTCTTCAAAGGAGCGGCTCTCGCCGGCCCAGTCCTCGTAGTTGGCCAGCGCCACTTGCTCCAAACCGCCGCGATCTTGTTGCTCGTCAACCGTCACCACGCGGTCCAGTTGGGGCACAGCGAGCGGATGGAGCACAACCGCATCCATGCTGCTGAAGCCCGCCGTGTTGGCGCCTATGCCAATGGTCAAGGTCAGTATGGCCGCAATCGTAAAGCCCGGCGACTTGGCTAACTGTCGCAGCGCATAACGCAGATCCTGGAGCACTGTATGCACGAATCCCTCCGGTTCCCTCGTCATCGGAGATTGCACTTTCGCAGCCAAACCGACTGGCCGGATAGTCTTTGAATGCAAATGACTTGGCACTTGCAGACGGTTGCCGGTCGCGCCCCTCATGTTCAGAATCGAAACCAACTGTCCGCAAACGGACGGTTGAATTCGACTCTGAGGCAACTACCTCGCCGATTCGTAAGGCTCCACGCGCAGAAAGTCGGAGAGGATACCGCGCTCCTCGGGGCTGAACACGCCTTGGTAGCGGTTGGAGTTGAGCACCGTCTGGCGCTGGTCCAAAGGAACCGAACTCAAATCCTGGAAGGCGCGCCTCACCAGCGCCTTGCGATCCGGCGGCAGGGCGGCAAGACGGCGGCCGCTGAGGTTCAGGCTCATGCGGTCCTGGGGCGTCATGTGCTCGAGCGCCTCAGCGCGGGCCAGCCTGCGCTGCCGCTGCTCCTCGGGCATCTGGTTCACCTGGTGCAACTGCTGCAACAGCCGCTGCTGATCGGTGGAGGGAAGCCGGTAAAAGCTGGGGTCGCTGCGCAGCATCCGCTCCTGCTCCTGTGCGGGAAGGCCGCGGTGCTGATTGAGCCAATCGCCCAGGTGTCCTTGGGGCGCCGCTCCGGGATAGGCGCGAGCCGGGCGACCGGGGACCGCGTTGGGTGAACCAGCGTAACCCGGCCGAGCATAGTCCCGGCCGGCAGAGAAACCTGGATTGCCGGGCCGCAGCCCAGGCGCTCCGTAACCGGGCGTGGGACGCTGCGCCGCGCTCCCCTGCTGTCTGCCCAGAGATTGCGCGCCAGGGCGGCTCTGGTATTGAGGCCGAGCGGGCTGGGACCGAACGTTTGGGGATCTGGGCCCGGCAGTGTGCATCGCCGGCCCGCCGGACGGACGGGCTGCCGGCGCACTGGCACGCTGGCCGCTCGCCCAGGCAGTGGAGACGCACAGAGCCGCAATCGCCGCAGCACATGCTACGCGGCCCATGCATCTCGCAATGTCTCCCCCGGTTCTCATCTCTTCCCGCTTCCGCCCTGACCAGCCGAGTGCAAGAAAACTAGTCTCCGTCGTCGTTAGTGGTGGAAAGCGCCTCCATCTGATCCAAGAGTTGAGCGTTGTTGTCGAGCGTCTGCAAATCGTGAACCACGGCCTGTCCCACCGGCTGCGGAGACCGATCCAGGTCGGTGACGCTCAGGTAGGTTCCGCCGCCGAGCAGCAGCAAAAGGGTCATCGCCATGGCCGCCAGCGGGCGAACATGCATGCTGGGCCCGTAGGCGAAGCGCGAGCGCAGCCGGGCAATCCAGCTTGCGGGCCAGCCTGCCGGCTCCGCCTCGCGCGCTTCGCGCAGCCTCGCATCGATCCGGGTCATGAAGTAGGGGCTTGGTTCCGGAACCTCCCAGGTATCGAGCAAGGCAAGGGTCGCCTGTAGCTCCGCCAGCTCCTGGCGGCAGTGGTCGCACTCCGCCACATGAGCCTGGACCTTGGCAGGAGCCTTTTCGGGCTCCAGCAGCAAGTCCGCCAGCTTCCCGTCCATTCCGGCGCATTGATTCTTCATTTGTTCCATCTTTCACCCCCGCTTCCGCCGGTGTCGCCCGGCTTGTTTCCACTTACACAAACTCCTTCAGCCTGTCCCTGAGCGTCTGGTAGGCGCGGAAGAGCAGCGACTTGGTGGCCGACTCGCTCAATCTGAGCACCTCTCCGATCTGCCGGTAGTCCATCCCCTGATACTTGTGCATCAACACCGCCATCCGCTGCCGCTCCGGCAAGGCCATCACATGCCTGCGAATAGCGGCCATGCGCTCATCGCGCATCAGCCGCTGCTCCACCGTCGGTTCATCGTCCGCCACGTCGGGCGTTGTACCGGTCTCCTCGTCCGCCGCATCCAGATAGAGAGTCTGCGCCGCCCGCTCGTGCCGCGTATCGCGCGCGTGATTCACCGCCAGGTTGGTCGCGATCCGGTAAAGCCAGGTAGTGAACTTGGCTTCGGCCCGGTAGCTCTCCCTGGACCGGTAAACGCGCAAGAACACATCCTGTGCCAGCTCTTCGGCAACAGCCTGGTTGCGGACCATCCGGAAAAGAAAGTGAATCATGGCCCGGTGGTACTTCTGCACCAGATAATTGAAACCCGATTCGTCGCCCGCCGCCACGCGCAGCATGATGGCCGCGTCGCTGGCCGGGTCTAGGGCGCCGATCTTACCCGCATTGCTATCAGGTCTTGAGTCCGGCGCCGCGGCCACACCCGCTCCCAGGGCCGACTTGTCCAGCACCAAGGTAGCCATATCTGCTGGAACCCGATTCGGAGCAGAAGGTTGCGCACCGCGCGGGGTTTCATTTGCAGTTTCAGAGCTGCAACCTGCGGCCGCTCCCGTGCCCGGCTGGGAGCCGGATCTCGCGCTCGATCTTGGGCCCGAAGACCCGGCCATCGTGGCCGGAACACCCGAGCCGCCGGCGCCTTCTCCAGATTGCTCAGCGTCCGGCAAATCCGCGCTCGCCCGATCCAGAGCGGGGAAGCCAAGCCCGCTGAGGCCCTGAACAGGGCAGAGCACCGCTTCCCCGTGGGAAACGAAGTTGGCTGCGCTACGGTTCGATCTGGCTCTCCAGGGCATAGCTAATTCGGCGCGGATCCGGGCAAGGCCCAAACGAATGAAAGGGTTGGCCGCAAGACGCCGCTGGTGTTACTCTAAATGACGGGATGCCCCGCTGGCGCGGCATTTGGCGGTCTTCGCCTGGGGCGCTTAACTCAGCGGTAGAGTGCCACCTTCACACGGTGGAAGTCGCAGGTTCAAATCCTGCAGCGCCCACCATAAACTATTTATAATAAACACGTTATGAGAACATGAACGAGCAAGAGTTCTTGTCGAAGCAAGTTGGTTTTGCGCCGTGGCTTCTTCGCCCCTTTCTTTCAC
>CAWCWQ010000164.1:0-9114 GCA_963799145.1 uncultured Acidobacteriaceae bacterium
AAGAGTGCGGCGAACCAACAGATTCGATGATATTTGAAAGGGCCGCACTTCATCGGTGGCTGTTTCAATCCGTGTTCCTGCGCCGAAGGCCTCGAAGGCGTTGCGCTTTCAAGACACTGGCTTGTCCGGAGATTTCTGAGGACCGCCTGCTTCGCAAGGAGCGCCCCCGGCCAGGACTTCGCGGAGCGCCCCTCGAAGCTCAATGCGATCTTGCCGAGGACTGGTGAATCTTCGTGCTACCGAAGCGATAGACAAGACTTACGGCAGGCGTGCTGGTCATCGTGAAAAGCCTGGTCATCGGAAATTGATTGGTCGGAGTCATCCCCGGCGTAATGTCCGTCACATTGAAGTCCGGGCTCTTGTAAAACAGTCCGCGATATTCTGCGCGCAGTGACAGGCGGTCTGTAAGCTTGAAGTTAGCCCCGGTGCCGAACACCATCGCCGGGCGTGTCTGCTGTTTGGCGCCAATATTGCTGTCGATGGGCTCAAAGAACAATCCGCCGCCGCCCACTTGCGCGAAGGTGCTGAATCGTTGCGTGCGAGGCCCCTCAATCACGCCCGCGACCGTCAGGTCCATCATGTTGGTCCTTACCGATCCGCGGATAAGGCTGGAGGTGGTTGCCGAGGACGAGGTGGAAGTTGGAACAACTGACTGACCATTCGAGTAGTTCTCGGAAAAGCGCGTATAACCGAAATTGACGTTGTATCCTAGCCACCGCGAGAACGATTGGTGGAGCGTCCCAAAGGCGCCTACCGACGGAGAAGCGCCTTGCGTCACCTGCGTCGTTGACGAACCCGAGAGCGGGTAGACCGTGGTGAACACCGGCGCCCGTGTGGCTGTGAACTGGCCAGCCGTGCCCACGGAGACATCCATCTCCGGTATGAAACTCTTCTTCTGTTGAGGTCGATCGGTAGCCGTTGGAACGGCTTGATCGGAGGTTTGTGCGAACGCCATCTGTATTCCGATAAGCGCAAAGAGCAACGCAGATAACCCAAGGACCGCGCAGCTAGAGACACGGGGGCTCAACTCATATGCTTTCAATGTGATTCACTCCTGAGGGCCCTTGTTCCGATAGACTGCGCCTGCGCATATTGGTGAGCCGGCTGCTATCAAAACCTTGGCTCGATTGCTTGCTCCCAGATGCGATCCACGGCGGGCTATTGGCGATTTGCCTCAAGCGGCGTCGGTGATGCCTCGCACGAGGAGAGGCGCCAGGAAAAGATTGTGAATGAAGCTATCGAATGAGAAGGCGCGCGAGTCTTGAGCCATTCATCGATGCGCGTGGCCGTGATAACTCTGGCTGGCCAGATCTTCGATGGGGACGACGCAGCCTTCAAGCTCGCCGCAGCCGATGTGCTCGAACTGGATGGTGGTGTGGCTGATCTGGAAGTCGTCCTTGAGGAGGTGGTTGACCTTGGCAAGGATGCTGGCGCTCTCAGACGGAGGAATGTCGGCGATGGTGACGTGGCAGGCCAGGGCACGCGAGTTCGAGCCGAGGCTCCAGACGTGAAGGTCGTGGACATCTAGGACGCCCTCGACAGTCTCCATTGCGGAGCGAATGGCCGGTAGCGAGACGCCGCGCGGCGTGCCTTCGAGCAGAATGTTGAGGGTTTCGCGGACGATTCCAAAGCTGGACCAGAGGATCAGCGCGGCAATGAGCAGCGAGAGGACGGGGTCGATCCCGTTGCGGCCGGTAAGCAGGATGCCCGCGCCCCCGGCGATGACAGCCGCGGTAGAGAGCGTATCGCCGGCCATGTGGAGAAAGGCCGAGCGCAGGTTGACGTCGCGGGCCACGCCCCACAAGAGAGCAGCGATGACGCCGTTCATCAGCACACCGGCGGCGGCGACGATCATCATAAGCCGGGGCTGCACGGCGACGGGCGCCGAGAGGCGGTGGACGGCTTCGACGGCGATCCAGAGCGACAACCCGATGAGCGTGGCTGCATTCACAAAGGCGGCGAGCACGCCGGCGCGCTGGTAGCCGAAGGTCTTGGAGTTGCTGGTGGGGAGCGTCTGGAAGTAGACGGCGGCAAAGCTGAGCAGCAGGGCGAGAAAGTCCGAGGCGTTGTGGCCGGCCTCTGAGAGCAGCGCGAGCGAGTGGGCGCGCAGCCCGGCTACGAAAGTGACCGCGACATAAGCAAGCGTGGCCACAAGCGAGAAGCGCAGCACGGATTTTGTTCGGCTTGCGCCCGCCGAGGAGGGCGCTGCATGGAGATGCATAGGGGAAGTGTAACCGGGGATCGGTATGGGCTGCCAACCGCGCCGCTCGGCCGTTCACCCTCGTCCAGGGCGCAGGTGGCTCATGTCGAAGGGTTCCGGTTCGTCGTAGGCAGGCAGCACCGGCAGGCCGGCGCGCAAGCCGGTCCATTCCTCTGCCACCACGATGCTGTTGTGGGGATTGCCGGGCTGATAGCGGACCGTGCAAGGGAAGCCGGCGCGAACCTGGGCCGCGTCGAATACGGCGGTCATGGTGGTTACGTCCTGCGAGCACTCGTAGTCCACGCCGGCGATGCGATAGTGGTAGACCAGCATGGTGAGCGTGCGGCCGTCCTCGCCATCAACCTCGCAGATGTCCAGCAACATGCCGTCCACCAGGCGGCCGTACTGGACCAGAAACTTGCGGCGGGCGATCTCCAGTTCCTCGGCCGTGGGGCGCTTGCGGAAGACGAGCCAGAGCGCGGCGGCCCCAAGAATGGCTATGAAGGCCGATCCGGCTGCAATCTCCCAGGCGTTTGTGCCGATGAGCGTCATTCTGGATGGGACTCATCCCCAAATGGTCCCAAGCCAAGAATACGCCGGAAGGAGACCGGCGCAGATGGATCGGTAGTGAAATCAACGCCGGTGATTCCCGCTGCGATATACTCAGGTCTGCATTATTGAAGGAGTTCCGGCCTGCCGGACGCCGCATTTTCGGAGGGTTTTCCTTGATTTCAGGCAGAAGATCGACCAAGGCAGAAGATTCCCGAGTGCGCTCGACGACCGTGATCTGCGTGCGGCGCAACGGCGAGGTGGTGATGGCCGCCGATGGCCAGGTTACGCTGGGCGACCACGTGCTGAAGCACTCGGCCAAGAAGATCCGGCGGCTCTACCAGGATAAGATTCTGGCCGGATTTGCCGGCTCGACCGCCGACGCTTTTTCGCTCTTTGCCCGCTTTGAGACCAAGCTGGAGCAGTACGCTGGGAACCTGAACCGCGCGGCCGTGGAGCTGGCCAAGGACTGGCGCACCGACAAGATGCTGCGCAACCTGGAGGCCCTGCTGCTGGTGGCCGACAAGGGTCAGACGTTTCTCATCTCCGGCTCGGGCGACGTGATCGATCCCGACGAGCCGCTGGCGGCCATCGGCTCCGGCGGAAGTTATGCCACGGCCGCCGCCCGCGCGCTGATGGAGAACACCGGCCTGAGCGCCCGCGAGATTGCCGAGAAAGCCATGAAGATCGCCGGAGAAATTTGCATCTATACCAACGACCGCATCACCATTGAGGAGTTGAAGGGCTAGCGGAACCTCTCGCCGCCCCGTTCATTCATGGCCATCTATCTTCCCGCATCCGCCGAAGAATAGGAACTCTCGCTGGACGAGTTGACTCCGCGAGAGATTGTTACCGCACCGCTCAAGCTGCAAAGAACTTCAGCTGAGCGCTTCACCGTTCGCTCCGATTGCCGTGCCGTGTTGCGGTTCCATATGTTCTGATATATACTCGACGATATAATGGATTGACAGGAGGTCGTATGGGTTCAGCCGCGGTTTCTAGCAAATCGTCTCATTCCAGGCCGCCGGTCAAGCCAGCGAAAGAGCGTATCCTGATCGAGTTCCCCGCCGCCGCATTGCGCCGTGCCGAGGAGGCGGCGCACGCCGAGGGCGTCAGCCGTAGCGAGTTTATCCGTACAGCGGTCGAGGCGCGGCTGGAAGCCATCGCAGAGGCGGAATTCGAGCGCGAACTGGCCGAGGCATGTATTGCTAACTCCGCAAGGAACCTTGAGATGCTCAAGGAATTCGAGCACGTCGACCGCGAGGCATGGGCGGCGCTCCCGTGACGGCGCGAACCGTACGCGGACAGATCGTCGAGGTCGATTTGGACCCGGTCGTTGGGCACGAACAGGGCCGGCTGCGCCCCTGCGTCGTAGTCCAAAACGACGTGAGCAATCGGTTTGCATCCACGACGATCATTCTCCCTCTGACGGATGCCAGAAGCATAGCCCACCCTTCGCCGATCTATGTGCTCGCGCACAAAGGCGAAGGAGGTCTCAAAAAGGACAGCCTCGTGCTTTGCGACCAGATTCGTACCGTAGACCAAGAGCGATTTGGCCGTTTCTTTGGCGTTCTTTCTCCGGAGACCATGAAGGCGGTGGATCGGGCGCTGCTGATCAGCCTTGGCCTCGCACGCGGCGGCAAAGCCTGAGAGAATAGAACCTGAAAGAAATGGCCATTTATCTTCCCGCATCCGCCGAAGAACAGGAGCTCTCGCTGGACGAGCTGACTCCGCGCGAGATTGTCGCCGAGCTGGACAAGCACGTGGTGGGCCAGAAGGCCGCCAAGCGCGCCGTAGCCATCGCGCTGCGCAATCGTCAGCGCCGGCAGAAGCTGCCGCCCGATATCGCCGACGACATCATGCCCAAAAACATCATCATGATCGGCCCCACGGGCGTGGGCAAAACGGAGATTGCGCGGCGGCTGGCCAAGCTCACCGGATCACCGTTCCTCAAGGTCGAGGCCTCGAAGTTTACCGAGGTGGGTTATGTAGGGCGCGATGTGGAGTCGATGATCCGCGACCTGGTGGAGATCGCCATCGACATGGTGCGCGAGGAACGGCTGGAAGAGGTGGAAGACCGGGCGGAGATGAACGCCGAGGAGCGCCTGCTGGACGTGCTGCTGCCGCCTCCGGCGCCCGCGCCAGCCGGCTGCCGAGGGCCAACTGACTCTGCCCGGTAGCGACAGCTACCAGCGCTCGCGGGAGAAGCTGCGCCAGCAGTTCCGCGACGGGAAGCTGGACGAGCGCATGGTCGAGCTCGATGTGCGCGAGCGCAATACGCCGCAGTTCGGCATCATCAGCAACCAAAGCCTTGAAGACATGGAGATGAACCTCAAGGACATGCTGCCGAATATCTTCGGCGGCGGCCCGAAGAAGCGCAAATGAAGGTGGGCGAAGCCTTCGACTATCTGGTGCAGGAGGAAGAGGGCCGGCTGATCGATATGGATTCGGTCAATCGCGCGGCCACAGAGCGGGTCGAATCGAACGGCATCATCTTTCTGGACGAGATCGACAAGATCGCCGGCCGCGAGGGCGGCCACGGGCCAGACGTTTCGCGCGAGGGCGTGCAGCGCGACATTCTGCCCATCGTGGAAGGCACCACGGTGAACACGCGCTACGGCATGGTGCGCACCGACCATATTCTCTTCATTGCGGCCGGCGCGTTTCACGTCTCCAAGCCCAGCGATCTTATCCCCGAGTTACAGGGGCGCTTTCCCATCCGCGTCGAGTTGCAGTCGCTCACCGTGGACGATTTTCTGCGCATTCTCACCGAGCCCAAGGCTTCGCTGACCAAGCAATACTCGGCGCTGCTTGAGACCGAGGGAGTGAGGCTGGAGTTTGCCCCCGAGGCGCTGCGCGAGATGGCGGAGTTCGCCTTCAAGGTAAATGAGCAAACCGAAAACATCGGCGCGCGGCGTCTGCATACGATCATGGAGCGCGTGCTTGAAGACGTCAGCTTCCTGGCGCCCGACGTGGCCCGCCGCGCGCCGGATGAGGCGGCTGCCGCAGCGCTCTCCGAGGCCATCAAGCGCGAGTCGTCCACGCCGCTGCCTTACGAGGAGCGCATGACCGCCTCCGGCCCAGAGAAGGTCTTCCTGATCGGCCCCGAATATGTGAAGCAGATGGTGGCCTCCACCGTGCGCGATCAGGATTTGAGCCGGTACATTCTGTAGGAAATCCGCTGCGCGCATTCCTTTGTCGATCCGTTTCAGGCAATGGTCTCAGAAGACGCAATCAGCCTCCGTCGCGGTATCCTGATACCGGCAGAGGAGCCTTCCCCATGACCGTCATCCGCCAGGAAGATTTCATCGCGAGCGTTGCGGGCGCGTTGCAGTACATCAGCTACTACCACCCGGTGGATTACATCGCCAGCCTGGCCAAGGCCTACGAGCGCGAGCAGTCGCCGGCGGCCAAGGACGCCATCGCGCAGATTCTCATCAACAGCCGCATGTGCGCCGAGGGCCACCGGCCCATCTGCCAGGACACGGGCATCGTGACCGCCTTCCTGAAGGTGGGCATGGACGTGCGCTTCCAGCCCGCGCCGGGCGAAGAGCCGAAGGACGTGCAGCAGATGGTGGATGAAGGCGTGCGCCGCGCCTATCTGGACCCCGACAACAAGCTGCGGGCGTCCATCCTGGCCGATCCGGCGGGCAAGCGGACCAATACCAAGGACAACACGCCGGCCGTGCGTGACGGTGGAGCTGGTGAAGGGCGCGACGGTCGAGGTGACGGTGGCGGCCAAGGGCGGCGGCTCGGAGGCGAAGGCCAAGTTCGTCATGCTCAATCCTTCGGACTCGGTGGTCGATTGGGTGCTGAAGACGGTGCCGACGATGGGCGCGGGCTGGTGCCCGCCGGGGATGCTGGGCATCGGCATCGGCGGCACGGCGGAGAAGGCGATGCTGCTGGCCAAGGAATCGCTGATGGACCCTATCGACATTCAGGAGCTGATCGCCCGCGGCCCCGCGAATCGCGCCGAGGAGCTGCGCATCGAGCTTTACGACAAGGTGAACCGGCTGGGCATTGGCGCGCAGGGCCTGGGCGGGCTGACCACCGTGCTGGACGTGAAGGTGCGCGATTACCCGACGCACGCCGCCAACCTGCCCGTGGCCATGATTCCCAACTGCGCCGCCACGCGCCATGCGCACTTTGTGCTCGACGGCTCGGGCCCGGTCTTTCTCGACCCGCCTAGCCTGGAGAACTGGCCGAAGCTGATCCATGACGTCTCGACCGCCCGCCGGGTGAACCTGGACACCGTGACCCGCGAGGAGGCCGCCACTTGGAAGCCGGGCGAGGTGCTGCTGCTGACCGGCAAGCTGCTCACCGGCCGCGATGCCGCCCACAAGCGCATGACCGATATGCTCAGCCGCGGCGAAAAGCTGCCCGTGGACTTCAGCGGACGCTTCATCTACTACGTGGGGCCGGTGGACCCGGTGCGCGAAGAGGTTGTGGGCCCGGCCGGACCGACGACCGCCACGCGCATGGACAAGTTCACCCGCCAGATGCTGGCCGAGACCGGTCTGCTGGGCATGGTGGGCAAGGCCGAGCGCGGGCCGGCGGCGATCGATGCCATCCGGGAGTTCGGCGCGGTGTACCTGATGGCCGTGGGCGGCGCGGCTTACCTGGTTTCAAAGGCCATCCGCGGCTCGCGCCTGGTGGCCTTTGGCGATCTGGGCATGGAGGCCATCTACGAGTTCGACGTGCGCGAAATGCCGGTGACGGTCGCGGTCGACTCCAAGGGCACCAGCGTCCACCAGACCGGACCGGCCGAGTGGCAGCGGCGGATTGCGGGGATTCCGATACTGCAATGACTAAGGGACTGGGGACTCGGTCTGGAGTTCATTCTTCCCGATCCCCGATCGATTCTTGCAAAGCCATGGTACCTGTCAAAATTCCCGATAGCACTTTGCGGCCAACCGCAGAGAGATGGAGCAAGCCTTTAGAGACCGAGCACTCCACGCCCGGCAGACTGGCTAACAACGCCCGTAACTCTGTCACGGTGTAGGCCGCATTGACGGAACTGAGGAAGCCGGCGCGCATGGCCGCCGGACGCGCATGGATCAGGCCCAGCCCTTTGGCAAGAAGAGAGATGTCGCGGCGAAGGTCAGACACAACGAAACAACCGCCCGGCCTAAGCACACGGACAATCTCGCCGAAAACAAGATCGGGATGCGCCCACTCATGCATGGAACCGTTGGAGAAGACGCAATCGAAACAGGCATCCTTGAAGGGCAGACTCTGGCAATCGCCCCGCACATAGCGGGCGCGGCTCTCCATGCCGTAGGCGCGGGCGTTCCTCTCCGCCAACGCGATCATATCCGGGCTGATCTCGATAGCCGTCAAACCGGCGCCAGGGAGCCGTTTGAGCCATTCGAGTCCAACGTAGCCGGGCCCCGGGCCTATTTCCAGCGCCTTGGGGCCGGAGATGCCCGCCGCGATGAACGATTCGACGGGATGAAGTCCCTTGTCCCGCATTCTTCTCGCAAAGGCGTCGAACATCTCCACGGTTGCCGCGCCTTGGATTCCACGGTCCGTTTCCGGAACTCTCGGTCTGGTCAATTCAAGCTCTCTTTCTGCCTACTCGAATCCTGAAGCATCTCCAGCGACCGTTGCGCCCATTCCGCTTCGGCCCGGTAGTGGCCGCGGTGGTGATCGAAGAGGATTGCGGCCCACGCGCGAGCACCCTCCGGAACGCCGCCACGCGCCTGACTTTCATGCTGGTCGATGGCGGCGATAGCGTCATGCATGTCTTTCAGGTGGCGCGCGAGCGCTGCCTGCACGGCCTGGGGCTCGACCGAGTCAGAGAAGTAGAAAACCGCGTCATGGTCAAAAGACGGCCGGTAACTAAATGTCAACAGTGCTTGCAGTTCGCGCTGGAAGCTCTTCTCTCCCTGGCTGTTGATGGAAAACACTGTCTTGTCCGGCCGCAACCCACTTGTCTCGCGCGTCGCTTCCAGGTCGCCGGCGGAGGCCAATCGGTCCAGGTGGTAGTAGACCGTGGGCAGCTTGATCCGGGTAAAGTCGGAAATCTGTTCGGCTACGATCTTGTCGATCTGGTAGCCGTGTTGTGGGCCGAAACGGCGCAAGAGGCCAAGGAGGTAAAGAGGGATATTCATGGCGAGGCAAGATACTCAGTTCTGACTATTTATACTCGGGACTGAGTATAATGTCAAATCAGACTCCGGAAAATTCCGTTGGTAGGGCGATGCTCAACCGGATCCGCCCTACCCTGATTGTTCTTGACAGTGTTTTGCCCGGCCCGCAGTCCCTAGTCCCCTAGTCCCTGCCTTTTCACTGCTTTCCAAACCGGTAGACGATCCCGGCCGTATAGCCCAAGTTGTTCTGTAGGGTCGAGCCGAAGCCGGGCT
>CAWCWQ010000165.1:0-10401 GCA_963799145.1 uncultured Acidobacteriaceae bacterium
AACGAGAGTGTGTGAAAACTCGAATTCAGTTTTAAAAATTGTACCTTTTATTAAAAAACAAATCATTGAACCTTGAAAAAATAGACATAAAAATTGCAATTTTCTGAAATCGAAAATAGTTTTTACACAGTCTGATTGCGGTTCAAAACCTTATTCTTTGGAGCGCCGGCAAACTATGTCTATTGCTCCATGAGTTGCATAAACAAAAAAGCTAAGTTCTCATGCATTTTATAGAATTGGACTGGAGTCACCCGGAATGATCACAAACCTCGAACTAATTATAGGTATCACCATCGGTACAATCGTGACAATTCTGATCGAAGAAGGCATTAATCGCATTATCAGGAGTGGAGCAAAGAAGGCGGGATCAAACCCTACCGATACGTTTTCAGGATTTTGTGCGCGTTGCGAAGCCTCGCGGCGCGCGAAGAGGGCCAGGATCTTGTGGAATACGCATTGGTTCTTGCCCTGATCACCGTTGGTGCGGTAGCCATTCTCAAGGGCATCGACCTCAAGGTTGTTGGCACATTAAGCGCCATAAACTCTGCACTTTAGCTGTATTCGATTGATTGCCGCGAAGGCCGGGGCAGCGCATCGCGAGTCGGTAAGCTGGACCCATTGAGGGAGGGATTCGCGAAGCACCCGCTTTGCGAATCCCTTTTCCATAGGTTGTCTTGCGCGTTGCTCGAATTCACGGGGAGGTTGCCAGTATGCGATCGCGGTGTTGGAAGATATATCTCGGATTGCAAGACCTGCTGGCGCGGGAGGAAGGCATCGATCTGGCGGAGTTTGCTCTGATCACCTGCCTCATCTCCATCGGGGGGATGGCAATGCTCTCAGGAATCGCCAGCAAGGTCGTCAACATGCTCACTGCCATGAACACTGCCTACTAGCTCTTGCAGCACAATTTGAGCGGATTCTTTCGAAATCGGGAAGTGAGGGGCGCGATGTACTCGACCTACCTAAGCGACGAACGGCGCACGGATCGGGAGAGTCTTCCCCTCGGTTTGCGGAGGAAGATGGGACCATGCTTCGTTGTCGCTCTCGACTTCGGGACCGCCAAGGCTTTCCGTCTCTGCCTGGTTTGGCCCAACTTTCTCTCGCAACGCCGTCGGCCTTGCAAGGGCTAACAGGCCATCCCCGAGACGCTCCCAAAAATGCTCGATCATGCTCGCCTTTCCCTTCGCGTAGTCGCGCTATAGTACCGTTATGCTCCTGTCTTCCTCCTCTCAGCCTGGTCCTGGGCTGGTTCTGATCGAAACCGGCCTTGCCGGGATGGCGATCGTGGCTGTTCTCGGATGGCCCCGCCTCGGTTGCTCCTTCTTCTCGCGCATCGAGCGCCCCCTGGCGCAACTGGCGCGGCGGAAGGGCCTGTCTCTGGCTTTCGTTGGCCTCGCGGCCCTTCTCTTGCGTCTTGCCATTCTTCCCCTGTGCCCGGTGCCCCATCCGTTTTCCACCGATGATTTCAGCTTTCTTCTGGCGGCCGACACCTTCGCGCATGGACGCCTCGCCAATCCAACTCCAGCCATGTGGACGCACTTCGAAAGCATCCACATCACCATGCAGCCCACCTACATGTCCATGTACTTTCCGGGACCGGGTTTGGTCATGGCCGCTGGCAAGGTGCTGTTTGGACAGCCTTGGTACGCCATCCTGATATTCGGCGCGGCGATGTGCGCCGCCATCTGCTGGATGCTGCAGGCCTGGCTGCCGCCCTCCTGGGCATTGCTCGGAGGAGTTCTGGCTGTTTTGCGCCTTGCGCTCTTCAGTTACTGGACGAACACCTACACCGGTGGAAGCTGGCTTTCGGTTTTTGCCGGGGCGCTGGTCCTTGGCGCGCTGCCTCGATTATTGAAGACTGCCCGCTTTCGCTATGGAATGCTTATGGCAGTGGGCATCGCGCTGCTGGGCCTGACTCGCCCCTATGAGGGCGTGCTTCTGACTCTCCCCGTAGCTGTTGTTTTGGGACGCTGGCTTCTCTTTGGCAAGAGTCGGCCGCCCGCTGCGGTGCTTCTTCGCCGTTCGGCGGCGCCGCTGGCGCTTATCGTTGCCGCCGCCGCATGGCTGGGATACTACGACTACCGCGCCTTTGGGAGCCCCTTCACCCTGCCCTATACCGTTGCCCGCAACACGTATGGTGTTGCCCCATACTATGTCTGGCAGCCAGGCCCGTCCCATACCGAGTTATCGCCACGAGGAGATGCGGCGCTTTTACATTGAGAATGAGATGGGCGTAGGCGGCTACGAGAAGCTGCATAGCCTCTCCGGTTTTCTCCCGCATACTCTGGGCAAGTTCACATTGGCGCTGATGTTTTTTGCCGGCACGGCATTGCTGCCTCCCCTGATCCCGGGTTGGCGCGTGCTTTTCGATCGCCGGCTTCGCTTCATGGTCTTGTGCCTTCCGCTGTGGATAGCCGGCATGGCGATCGGTATCTACCTGTTGCCCCACTATTTAGCCCCATTTACCCCGGCACTTTATGCTCTGGGATTGCAGGCCATGCGCCATCTTCGCGCCTGGAAGCCCGATGGAAGGCCTGCCGGCCTGACGCTGGCGCGCCTGCTGGTGACGATCTGCATCGCCATGGCAGGGCTGCGGGCCTTCGCGGAGCCGCTTCATCTCACACCTCCCCAATGGCCTGGGGGCCTGTGGATCTACTGGTGGTATGGCCCGGGCAACTACGGCGCCGAGCGTGCCCAGATAGAGACTCAACTGGAACAGCTCCCAGGCTCGCAGATCGCCATCGTGCGCTACACGCAGAAGCATCAGCCCTTGGAGGAGTGGGTGTACAACGGAGCGGATATCGAAGGCTCAAAGGTCATCTGGGCGCGGGAGATGGATGCCACCGCCAATCTCGAACTCATTCGCTATTACCGGGACCGGAAGGTCTGGCTGGTCCAGCCGGATTCGCCGTCGATGAAGCTCTCTCCGTACCCCATTCCGGAGCAACCGACAGGGATCGACCGCTGAGGACGGAAATAGACCAGATGAATATCCCCTTGAAATCAGGGACAACTCATATCATGGAGCGAAGATGAGCCCGAACTTCACGCTCGACGGCCTGCGCGCAGAACTTCGCTCCCGCTGGCCTGAATGGACCGCGATATCTGTTTTCGCGGCCATAGTGGCCTTTGCCATCCCCTACCATGAAGCGTGGGCTGACGAGGCCCAGGCATGGCAACTCGCGCGGAGCCTTTCGCTCCGTGAGCTGTTCCAGACCTATATCCGCTATGAAGCAACGCCTGGATTGTGGCATTTCCTGCTCTGGATTCTGAACCGCGCGCACGTCAGCTATGCAGGCATGCACTGGATTTGCGGGTTGATCGCCGTGGTGGCGGCGTCGCTGCTCGTATTGAATTCCCCGTTTCCCCGCTATCTTAAGCTTGCGTTGCCATTCACGTTTTTCCTTCTGTTCGAGTACGCTGTAGTCGCGCGCGGCTATGTGCTCGTGCCATTGCTGCTGTTCGCAATCGCTTCCTTGTGGAAGAAGAGCCCATTGCTTGTTGCCGTCGCGCTGGGGTTGCTGGCCAACTGCGCGCTCCATGCCGCGGTCTTTTCCGCCGGACTTGCCGTTGTCTGGCTTGTTGAGCATTTGCGCGACGGGGGCGCGAAGGAGCCCATGCGGCTGCGCAAACTCCTGCTGTGCGCATCGATCGCCCTCGGTTTTTACGCCTTTGCCATCTGGACCGCCTGGCCGCCAAGCGACTTGGCAAGCCACATAGCGTTCGATCGTTCTTTGAAGCCCCCATTTGTCCTCTCTGCCATGGCGTCCGTCCTCTCGGCAGTCTGCGAGCCCGTGATCGTGTCCATCCCCTTTTGGATAGCGATTCTTCTTGCCTTCATTGCCCGGCGGAGTCTTTTATACCTTTTGCCAGTTCTGCTTTATGCCCTCTTCTCCGGCACCGTTCTGTGCGGCTTCTGGCACTGGGGACTCGTTGTTCCCCTGTTGATTTGCCTGCTATGGATTACATGGCCCGCGCCGGGATCGGTTATGTCTCCGAACGAGTTCGTGGGAAGGGTTGCGCTGATCTATATGATCGGCACACAGATTGTATGGTCGGCCTATGCCTTGAATTACGACCATTACCACGACTACTCCCCCAATCTGGCCGCCGCTCAATTCCTGAAGCCACGCGTCGAGGCCGGAGCAACAATCGCCGTGACCTATCTCGATGAATCGCACGGGGCTTATTCCGCCAACAACATCTTCAGCGCCACCGGGATACTACCCTACTTCGACCGCAGCATATACATTAACCAGACCTATCCATTCTATTGGTGGAGCGACAAGAACCCATCCGACGAGCTTTTCAACGCGCTCTTGCCTTCTCACCCGAGCATCGTTGTCGCCGAAGCGCTGCAAAGCCAAACCGGCCCCGCCATCAATCTCAGGGGACGCCGAGCCGAGTTATTGATGAAATCCGGCTACAGACTCACGAATGTCTTCTGCGGGTCGCTGCCGTTCCGCACGGAACTGGTGTTGACCAACTGCCACGCGATCTTCCAATATGCCGGCAGTGCGCCATGAGTCATCTCCCCGAGCTATTGCGCATCCTCAAGGCCGGCCAGCATCCCTCGTCCCATGGATGGCGGGTCCAGAATCGGTGTACATCGAAGCCTTTCCATTCCTGTACGGGGGGTTGACCGCTGCCTCGGGCCGGAGGGAGGCTTGTCGCCCTGGCTGCCGTTCGGGAAAGAGCCGGCGCGAGTTTCCGCCATTGGCGATTCTGAACGCAGGAGCGACTCATCCCAGGAACTGCCGTTATAGACTTGTGGAGGATGACCGGGGCACCCGGATCGTGGAGCGAAAATGAACCGTCTTCCCACCCTAGACGCCGTGCGCGCAGAACCTCGCTTCCGCTGGCCTGAATGGACCGCGGTATCCGTCTTTGCGGCTGTGGTTGCGTTTGCCATCCCCTATCACGAGCCGTGGACGGACGAGGCTCAGGGATGGCAACTCGCGAGGAGCCTCTCGCTTCCCTCGCTCTTTCAGACCCACATTCGCTATGAAGCAACGCCGGGGCTATGGCATTTCCTCCTCTGGATCCTGATTCGCGCGCGCGTCGGCTACGCCGGCATGCACTGGATCTGCGGGGCCATCGCCGTTGTGTCGGCGGGGCTACTTGTCTTCAAGTCTCCTTTTCCGCGCTATCTCAAGCTCACATTGCCCTTCACTTTCTTCCTTGTCTACCAGTATGCCGTGATTGCCCGCGGCTACCTGCTCGTGCCCTTGATCCTGTTTTCGATTGCTGTCGGGTGGAAGAAGAGTCCATTGGTTGTGGCCGCTCTGCTGGGGTTGTTAGCCAACTGCGCGCTCCATGCCGCAGCCATCTCCGGCGGACTCGCGATTGTGTACTTCGTGGAGGAGTTGCGCAAAGGAAGCGCCAGGGATCCTGCGCGCCGTCACAAGCTCTTGCTGGGCGCATCGATCGTCCTCATCTTCTATGTCTTTGCTCTATGGACAGCGTGGCCGCCCGCCGATATGGCCGGCCACATATCGTTTTCTCGAGCGGCGCGGCCGTCATTCCTGATCTCTGTGTTAGCGGCGGTCCTGGCGCCAATATGTCAGCCCCTGATTCTGGGCTTCCCCTTCTGGATTGCGATGGTGCTCGTCTTCAGCTTTCGGAGAAGCATTTCTTACCTGTTGCCGGTGCTTTTCTTTGCGGTTTTCTCCGGGGTCTTGCCCAGCAGTTTCTGGCACTGGGGGATGGTCGTTCCTTTGCTGATCTCCCTGCTTTGGATCACCTGGCCTGCCGCTGGAACCAGCCTGTCGTTTTACGAATTCACTGGACGGGCTGCGCTCGTCTACATGGCCGGAGTACAAATACTGTGGGCGGCGTGGGCCATCGATTTTCGACCACTTCCACGCCTACTCTCCCGATCTTGCCGCCGCCCAGTTTCTGAAGCCCCTTCTGAAGAACGGAACGAGAATAGGCGTGACATACCTCGACAAGCGGCACCTGCCGCCCGACACCAGCCTGGGCTACGGCGCCACGGGGATTCTTCCTTATTTCGATCGCAACATCTACATCAACCAGACCGATCCATTCTATTGGTGGAGCGACAGGAATCCATCCGAGAGCCAGTTCGACGCGCTTCTGCCTTCGCACCCGGGCATCGTTCTTGCCGAAGCGCAGCAGGCTCAATTCGCCCCGCCCATCGATCTCCAGGGACCAAGAGCCACGCTGCTGATGAAATCGGGCTACAGGATCACAAATGTCTTCTGCGGGTCGCTGCCGTTTGCCATGCAAATAACGCTGACGGACTGCCATGTGATCTTCCAATATGCCGGCCATGCGCCATGAGTTATCTCCCCGACCCAGAGGGCATCCACTCGGGCCCTCCCAGTTCCTTCGCCCCATGCCAAGGGCTCCAGGAATTGTGCTTCTCGAAGTTGATAACCTTCAGCCTGGAGCCACCCGCGACGGATCCCCGCCCGTGCCATGGAAGTCGACAAGAGCAGGAGCGAGAGGCGGCAATGGACAGATTCAAGAGAAGCATAGTACTCCAGGAACAGCCGTCATAGGCCGATGGAGGATGACCGCACCAGCCGTATCATGGAGCAAGAGGAGGCAGAGCCTGCAAACTGACAAAGATGAGCGTCCTGAGTTCGACCGGTACGCGGCCTCGTATACCGAATTGCTCGACGACCCGATAAGAAATCGATTTGCGCGCGACCCGCTCCATTTCCACAGGAGAAAGTGGCTGCTCATCGAGAAGCTTCTGAAAGGCGCCGGCGCGTCTCCGGGGAGACTGAGATGGCTGGACGTTGGCTGCGGCCGCGGCGAACTGCTCGAACTGGTTGGCAGCAGCTTCGCCCAGGCGACGGGTTGCGATCCGTCGGCAGGCATGTTGCGCTCGAATGCTCTGTTCGAGACCTTTGAGCAGCTCTCCCTCGTCGAGTTGCCGTTTGCCGACGGTTCGGTCGATTTTGTGACTGCCGTTTGTGTCTTTCACCATGTGCATGGAGAGGACCGCGCACTCCTGACAAATGAGTTCAGGCGGGTGCTGAGTCCTCGGGGTTTGGTTTGCATCGTCGAACACAACCCGTGGAATCCGGTGACCCGAACGATTGTGAGGAGATGCCCGGTTAACCTGGATGCGGAGCTTGTTCCGGCGCGAGAAGCGAGAGGCTTGCTCAGAGCAGCCGGCTTCAGACTCCTCGGCACAGAGTACTTTCTTTATCTGCCGGAGAAGCTCTTTGGCGCATTCGGCGCCATCGAGCGGGTGTTCTCGAAATTGCCTTTTGGCGGCCAGTACGCACTGCTTGCCCAATTGCCGGGATGACCGAATCGGCGCCTCAACCCGGCTCGGGGGTAGGTGTAACCGGCCTCTCGGCGCGCATCCGGGCCACACCTTTTCAGCCTGTGTGGGGTGGTTCGGCCTACAAGCTCTTCTCAACGATGAATCGAGGCCTGGCTTTGGCTTCCGTATACATCTTGGCGAGGTACTGCCCGATGACTCCAAGGCACAGCAGTTGTATTCCTCCCAGCATATAAAGCGGAATTACGATGGAAGCCCAGCCGGGGACGGCCGCGGAAGTGAAGAACTTGGCGAACAACGCCCAAAAGGCCATTCCAAAGCTGAATAGCGATATGAGCATGCCCAGAACGGTGATGATCTTCAGCGGCACTGCGGTAAAAGAAGTTATGCCGTTCACCGCCAGCGAGATCATCTTCGAGATCGGGTACTTGGTTTCTCCGGCGAATCGCTCATGCCGGTCGTAGTAAACCAGGGCGGAAGGAAAGCCGAGCTGAGGAATCAATCCCCTGAGCAGTAGATTGCTTTCTTTGCAACTGCGCAGTTCCTCCACCACGCGCCGGCTCAGAAGTCGAAAGTCGGCGTGATTGAACTTCAATTCAACGCCCATTGTCTGCAGCAGGCGGTAGTAGCTTTCCGCGGTGGTGCGTTTGAAGAAGCTATCTGTCTTGCGGGAGCGCCGGATTCCGTATACCACCTCGGCGCCGCCCTTGTAGGCGCGCACCATATCTTCTATTGCAGCCATGTCGTCCTGGAGATCGGCGTCGATGCTAATCGACGCATCGCCCGGAGCTGTCAGCAATCCCGCGAGGATCGCACTCTGCTGTCCGAAGTTGCGGGAGAGCTTCAGGCCGTGGATACTTGCGTCCTCGCGGGCGAGCTTCTCGATTACTTGCCATGTGCCGTCAATCGAGCCATCGTCAACAAAGAAGACGCCGGAGGACTCGGAGATCGAACCCTCTTGCGTCAGTCGATCCAGCAAGGTTGCAAGCCGGGAAGCGGTTTCAGGCAACACCTGCTCTTCATTGCGGCAAGGAACCACAATGGCTATTCTTGGGCAAGAAGCGCGTTCGATCGATTGAGTCATGGGCACTCCCTCTTTCGCGAGCAGGTCACGGAGTCGATTTTGGAAATACAGTTCCTATCCAGGGAAGATTCACGAAAAGCAGCAGCACGATAAGTGTTACGCAGATGCCAAGAGGAATCATGAGCCTCGGCTCGCGGTAGAGGCGCTCCGGGTTCTGCACGGCGCTTTCATGGCGGAACGACAGGCTGAAGTACACCGCCATGAGCCAGGCAACTACCGGAAACGAAAGAATCAGTTCAATGCGATAGCGCATCATGAATGCGCCGAAAAAGAGCATGCAGGCGGCAGCGTAGAAGGTAGCCGAGTTGAGCAGCGACTCCTCGCTGTAGTAACGGAAAGAGCTGCGATAGGCGGCGGCGGCGGCTGGATCGGCGATCTGACGGTATTCGGAGAAGCGCTTGAGGCTCATGAAGTAGCATCCCAGCATCCAGTAGGAGACGAGCAGAGAAGCCGGGGGTAAGATAGCCGTGACTACGGAATACCAGCCGAGGCAAAAGCGCAACGGGTTGTTGATGGATTCGCTCAGGACGTCAACGTAGGGAATGTCCTTGCTCCTCATGGGCCGGATGTTATATACGCAGCCCATGATCCAGAGTGCGGCGGCGCTCAGCAAAAAGCCTCGGCCCAGATAACTCGCCAGCGCCATTCCCGCCAGCATCGTGACGATCCACTGCGCGTAGCCCCATCCCAAGCGCACAAGTCCACTGGCGGCCGGCCGATTCTTCTTGATGGGATGCAGCCGGTCAAAAGGCGCGTCGAGAATCTCGTTGATGACATAGTTACTGCAAGCAATGAGAGTCGACGCGACCAGGCCCACAAGAATTCGAACCAGGAGGTTTGGCGACAGGCTGGCTCCGGTCATGGCCATCGCCAGTACGATTCCAGGAATGATGAATATCTGCTTGATGCTGTGATCGAGCCTCATGATGCGGAGATGCGCCACGATCCGTTCATGAATTTCGACTGGGCGGCGACTCGGCTCAATCATTCGGTCTCTCGCTTCATGGCTGGGAATCGCCCTGCAAATCTCGAAGCGTCTCCGCTTTGCGCGGAGGCCACACCTTCAGCGGCGATCCGAATCATGATGGGAAGATCATACAGCCCGCTCCAGCGCCCCGCAATCCGCTTCGGCCTGTCTTGTTTCGCGCCGCGCTTCGACAATCGAAACCGGCTACAATCGAAGCATGAGAGTCACCGTGGGCGTCTCCGGCGGAATCGCCGCGTACAAGGCGGCGGCCCTGGTGCGCGCCTTGCAGCGCCAGGCTCTTGAGGTCCACGTGGTCATGACCGAGGCGGCCGGGAGATTCGTCCAGCCGCTTACTTTTTCCGCGCTTACCGGGCACAAGGTCGTCACAAGTCTATGGGACGAATGGGACTCGGCCAGCGCCAGCCCAGCCCAGAACGGCATCGACCACATTGGCGAGGCGCAATGGACCGATGCGCTAGCCGTCGCCCCGGCCACCGCCAACATCCTGGCCAAATTCGCGCACGGCATAGCCGACGATTTCCTCACCACGCTCTATCTGGCCACCAATGCGCCGGTCCTGGTGGCTCCGGCGATGAATGTGAATATGTGGGAGCATCCGGCCACGCAAGCCAACCTTGAGATTCTTCGCCAGCGCGGCGTTCGCGTCATCGAGCCGGGCACGGGCGAGCTGGCCTGCGGCATGGTGGGCGCGGGCCGCATGGCCGAGCCCGAGGCGATTGCCGACGCAGTGCTCGTCGCGCTCGGCCGCCGTCACGACCTGGCCGGCGAGGTCGTGCTGGTAACAGCGGGCGGCACACGCGAGGCGCTGGACCCGGTCCGCTTTCTCGGCAACCGCTCCAGCGGCAAGATGGGATACGCTCTGGCCGAGGCCGCGCAGAGCCGGGGCGCGAAAGTCATCCTCATCAGCGGGCCGTCGGCGCTGCATCCTCCCGCGCACTGCGAGCTGATCAGGATCGTCACCGCCGACCAGATGCGGCACGCCGTGCTTGCGCGCATGGAGGAACCACGCTCATTATCAAAGCCGCCGCCGTAGCCGACTACAGACCCGTCTACGTCTCTGAACAAAAA
>CAWCWQ010000166.1:0-9909 GCA_963799145.1 uncultured Acidobacteriaceae bacterium
CTTGCCAGAGCCGTTCGAAGATCAGGGCGGGCCCGATCCTGGCGCTGCGCGTGGCAATGCTCTCCCCGCGTGCATGGGCGCCGAGGACGGCGAGCTTCTCTGAAAACCGCCCCAGCGACTGGACCAGCGCGTCGAGCTGGCCGCTGGCGAGCAACTCATCGAGGCGCCCGAGTCGATGCAGAACGCGTTGCTTGACCTTGCCGTCCACCCACTCGTTATCCACGATGAGCAGATAAGTCCGGGAACCGTTGGTTTGCGTGCGAACGAACAAGTTGACCTCGCCGTGTCACCATCATAGCGCAACAATATCCAGATATGCATTATATATACCCCATTTATCGGGATAGTACGTGACACTATGTTTTCGCCGATTTGCCCAGCGCCTCTAATAAAATCAAGGAGTTACAGCCGCTCTGCGCCGCTAACTGTAGAAGATGAGTCAAAAGTGCCTTGGCTTGCATGAGACGAGCAATTTCGGCATCGATCTCGGTAAGAATGGACTTCATCATGGTGCGGTCAGCACCTCCCCAAGCAGGATAAGCGATGGACCGACGGCTTGGCGCCTGGTCTTGCCATGGAGTGTCATAGAGCGCATCGCATTGTCGCCAGCCACTTCAGTCATGTGATTTAAAGCATATTTTGGCCGGGAATAAAGCATATTTTGGCCGTTTGAAAAAAACATCTTGCGTCTAAATTGTATGTGTGCTACTGTGCACCTATACAAATGACGAAAGTGGAAACAACAGACGATGTAATGCGCTGGTTCCAAAAGGCAGCAGGAAAGCTCTGGCCAGTGGCCATCGGGTCGCTTTCCCTACGAAAGAGCCCCTGTATTCGAAAGCGCTGCAAACTCTGTGAGTCGGGCCAAGGGCACTCGAGTTATGCGTTGTATGGGCGTGATAAAAGTCGCCGCTTTTCGATCTATGTTCCAGATGAATTAGTCGAGCCAATGGAAAAGGCGGTCCAGAACGGTCGGGATCTTCAAAAGCTTATGGCTGAAGCTGGCCGGAGGTACGCGTTCGCACTGAAGAACGAACGTAGCTCGCGCATTCGAAAGTAGCACGGAGTGTCCTTGGGCGCTCCAACTGCGGAGGTCGCAAGTGCTCAACGATGCAGACTATATCGACTGGTGTTTGCAACTCGGACTAGGTCTGTGACCAGATGATTTCGTACCTCGAGTTCAAGCTATCCCAGGTCCCAAAATCGGGACCTGGGGCACCCAGAGTTGGTACAACTTCATGCGGTCAGAGACCTAGTCGAGACAACACGTGCAACGATTGCTTCGGCGCGATCTCGTAATCCTACTCGCCGAGTTGGGGGCGGGCGTCAGAATGTCTCCGGCCGCTATCCTAGTCGCAAGATGGGCGTCACCATCCAGTTCGAAAGCCATCGCGTTGAATTGCCTTTTGTCTACGAGATGGAGCACGATCCTGCAGTGCTGGAATACTACGATCAGCCTCCATCAATTCCACTCGCCTATCAGTGGTCTGACTGCGGAAGCATCGGGCGAACGCAGCGAGGCATTTCGACTTTTGGCAATGGCCAGCGAGCGAGATCTAGCAGTGGCAAATCGACGCTTCGCAATCGTCACAGATCGTCTCGAGCGGAGTACATAACCATGTCTAACTCCAGAGAGGACTGTGCGTCGCTGGATCGCGAAGTATCGAACAGCAGAAAGCCTCCATGGCAACGGATATGTGGGATTGCTGGCGAAGGCCAGTGAGCAAGGGAACAGAACCAGTCGTCTCTCCGAAGAGTCGCGCAACCTACTCGTTCAGTTTGTCGAAAACGACTATGAAGATCTTCGCCAAAAGACGAAGCTTGCATCGTGGGCAGCGCTGAAGCGGAGGTGCGATGAACTTGGGGAACTCAACATTCGTGCTCTTGCTGAGAACAAGCGACCGGATGCTTCAACGAAACTCGCCGTCGCGCCATTTTGGAATCTTTCGGACGATGGACGTGTATGCACCGGCACCATGCGGCGCCCGGACAGCGCGTCTGTTGCGTCGATTCCGGCCTGGGAGGGCGGCTTCTACGAAAGCGCCTTCACACACGCCAACGTTGGCCGCCTCACGCGCCATGAGGGTGGATTCGATGCCCGTCGCAAAGAGATTACTTCAGCTGGGAGTTCTCGACGCGAGCTTGCTTCAGGATGGGCAGGTTTGCGTCCGCATCCTTCCATAAGGTGAAGAACTTCTCATACTCGTTCCGGCTGCCGGTCATGTTGTTCTTGAGTGCATAGGCGCGCGCCAGACCGAGATGCGCCAAGGGATATTGGGCAGCGCAAGGATCCACCCCGCGGTTGGCAAGGATGGTGCTGTAATCACGGATAGCAATATCTGGCTTTCCGGCCTTAAGACTGGCTTCGGCTCGCTGTGTGAGGACGTAAAAATTGGCCAGCATGTAGGGCTGAGCAGGCTCAAGAGCGGCAATCGCTTCCTCGGGCCTTCCCTTCTGCATGGCCACCGCCGCGCGCGTCCGGGGCAAATACATATAGTTCATCACTGTTCCAGGATCGGTTCCAGCGCCGTGATCGGCCAGATACTTTTCCGCAATGGAGGCATCTCCCAGTTGTGCGTAAAGAATGCCAAGGTCAGGTGAGCCGGAATCCAGATTTCGGACCGGGCTGAGCGTAGTCCGCGCGTCCGCGGGCGATCCAAGCAAGATCTCCACCATCGCCTCGTCTTTCAGAATGTCGTCAGCTACTTCGGGCAATTTCTCGCGCTGCGCAGTCTCGTAGGAGGTGTGAAAAAGCTCTTGGGCGTTCTTCAAATGTCCTGCCGAAGCGGCGGCTTTGGCCTGATTGTAGATGAGATTCCAGGCATACCAGGAGTCTGAATTGGTTGCAGCCCACCTGATCTCGCGGGCCAGGGCATCCGAATCCTGCTCTGCAAACGCAATCTCAAAGAGGGTAGAATGCAGCCCTGTGGAGTCCTTGCCCCGTTGAACGGCTTTCAGACCGGTGGACTTGGCCTCCGCGAAGCGGTTGGCGTGGTTGTACGCCCGCGCTAGAACGCTGTAGATCATGGGCCGGTTGGGTTCAATCTCAAGTGCGCGCTCGCCGGCCACGATGGCCGGCGCGTACTGGCCCAGTTGCGTGTAATCATTGGCCAGATTCACCCATGGGATCCAATCGTTTGGGTAGATTGCCGTCCATTGCTGGTACGTACTTATGCCTTGCTGCATATCCTTGCGGCCTTCAGCATAATAGTGCGCTTGGATCGTGAGCCGCTCTTTTGCGCTGACGCGGTCGCTCAGCTCGAAAGCCTTGCGGAAATACTGCGAGGCCAGATTGAATTCACTCAGGTTGTAGTAATCCGCCGCTATCGCCCCATACGCCATGGCAAACTGCGGGTCCAGTTCCGCCGCCTTTTGATAGAACGGCAGAGTCTCAGTTTCGCTTTTTCCCTGCGCGGTCAGGTATTGGCCGATGGAGTACGACTCAAGCGCATCCAGTGACGGCGTTGTCGCCGTCATGATTGGCACCTGGTAGCTCTCCAAAGACTTTGAGGATTCGCCCAGGCCCTTCCTCACCTGGTCGGCAGCGGAGTCCAACGCGGCAAGCACCTTTTCCTTGGCGCCGGCCTCGGCCTTTGCACCGGCAAGTTTCTTGCCTGAAATGCAATCGGTTGCCTCTACCGTGAGCAGATATTCAGTGCCGACTGCTGCGATGCTTCCAGTGAGCAGCACTTGCCGGTTGCTGCGCTCGCACACTTCTTTCGCGATATCAGGGGTAATTGCCGGACTGTCCTTTCGTCCCATCAGCCCAAGCGTGCCGAGCGCCTCACGCTCGCTCATCACATCGATATACGGAGACTGCTCCAAACCGATCTCCAGCGCTCGCTTGAGAGTGTGGTCGAAAGTTGCATCGCCCGTTGTGTTGATAAAGTCGGCAACCATCACTTTGCGAAGCTGCGTTTGCGGAGCGAAATGCCTCCACGCCAGAGTTGCGGCCAGGGCGATCAGCATCGTGGCCAGAATCGAGATGCCGGCCCACCAGATGACGCTCTTGCGGCGGAACGATGCCGCCGCAGGCAGGGCAAGCGGTGCGGAGGCCGGCGAGGTGTTCTCAATCACCACATGGGTCCGCTCCCTTACCGTCTGCACGAAGATGTCTCCTGGCCGCTGCTCGGGAACACGGTCGGCGGGAAGCCCGATCTCCAACTGCGTCGTATACACTTGGGTCCCGAACTGATAGCCGCGGCCGGGAACGGTAGCGATCAGGCAGGATTTGTCTCCCAATGCCTTGCGCAACTGGGAGATGTGCTGGGCAAGGTTGCCTTCTTCCACAAAGGAATCGGGCCAGACCGCCTTGAGCAACTCATCCTTGGTTACGACTCGCCCGGGGTTCATGACCAGGTACGCGAGCACATCGAAGGCCTTCGGCGTGAGCGGAACGGGGGTATCATCCCGTCTCAACACGCGCGCGGAATCGTCCAGTTCGAACGCGTCGAAGCGGTGCAACTCATGAGTGCTCAATAACATAAATGGCCTTCATAAATCTTCAGAACAATTCAACCCAGAATTCAAGACATTCAATCCGCATTTGAGTTTCAGTAGAAACCGAAGCGCATTACTGAACGCCGGCTCATGAGGAGTGGATGTATGAACATACTACGCCGCCGCGTTCCCGCAGCGGAAGCAGCCGGAAAGAATGGCCCTGCCGAAGTCGGAGTGAATCAGCGTATCGAGGTCACCGTCGAGCGGGAGACGGTCACCGTGCTGGTGCGGGGCCAGCCCAAAGAAAACGACCAGAAGCCGGCCTCGGACAAGGCCGGGCTGGAATCCCAGCATCTGGGATTGCCGCCGCCCGCGGAGGCGCGCGAAGGCGGGGACCGCAAGTAGCGGATAAGGACTGAGGCAAGCAAGTGTTCTCATTTCAGATTTCAAAACCGAATCAGAACGGATTCACGGAGAGAAACGGCATGAAACAGACGATGAAGCAGTTCGAGTTGCATCCTATGCGCCTGCTGGCTGGGGCGTGCGGCCTTTTCACCCTACTTGCCTTGGCGCCCGCCAGCGTTGCCCAGCAGGCCGCCGCGGTAGCAACCAAAACAGTGGCTTCCCCCACAACCCAGAGTGCCGTGGCTGCCAAGCCTGCGGCCAAGCCGGTCGCGGAAGAAGAGAGCGCCGTGCCCAACTCGGCCAATCAGCAGGGCATCAAGGTGCATGGCCACTGGGTGCTCCAAGTGAAGAACGCCGACGGTACGCTGGGCGAGCGCCGCGAGTTCGATAACTCGCTGGTGACCTCAACCGCAACCAGTAATCTGAGCGGTGATCAGTTGCTTGGTCTCCTGCTCTCAGGAAACGGCGCGCCGGGCGATCCGGCCATCGCCTTGGTTCCCTCCGTGCCCGCTGGCGCAAAAGACGCCAGCGATTATTGCATCGCCGGCAGCATTTTTCCCAACGAAAATAATAACTGTTACGTGCTGGTCACGGCGCAAAGCGGCCTGGGGAATTATTTCTTCCAACCCCATTCCAATGGGCTTACCACCACTCTCACTATATCTCCATCATTAAGCTGGGTGCTTGCCGGAAACTACACAATTCCCAGCCTGACAACCATCACGTTTGTACAGACCCTCCTTCCGATCTGCGTTAGTACATCGTCCGCGGCGGCCGGCATTCAGGAAAATAACCTTAACAACTTGCAGGGCAGCGCCACTACGCGCTCCGCCGATCTATCCGCAAGCGCCTGCACGAAATTTACGGGACAATCATCGGGAACCACATTATCGTCGGGTTCCATCAACGATGCGGTCGTTATCGGCACGTTCACCTCGACCGCCGTAGGTGGCGGCCCCATGACAGTGACTGCCGGCCAGATTGTTCAGGTCACCGTCACCATCACTTTCTCTTAGTTTCTTCGGCATTATTCATCGGACGAACCGAAAGAGGAGAGAAGCGATGACGGACGGAATCGGCGTGGGAGTGGTGCGGAGGCGCGCGTGGGGCCGGCTTAGCGGCGCGGCCTTGCGCCCGAGGTACAAATTGGTGGGCGCGTTGGCGCTGAGTGTGCTCTTTGCGGGAATGGTAGTGCCGGCTGTAGCGCAGACGCCTTCGGCGAAATCGACTCAGTCAGCGCTTCCCGAGACGGAGACGCGCCCGCCCACACGGCAGCAGATCGAGGCGATTGCCGGCCTGCCGCTCACCTTCGAGAAGAACATGGGGCAGGTGGACAAGCGCGCCGGCTATCTCTCGCGCATGTCCAGCTACACCCTGTTTCTCACCGGAAGCGATTCTATCCTGACGCACAGCGGCAAGGCGAATAGTACGGCGTCGGCCCTCCGGCTTCGCTGGCTCGGAGCCAGCGGCGCTGTAACTCCGCAAGGCGACACCCTGCTGCGCGGCAAGAGTAACTATCTTATCGGGAACGACCGCTCGCAATGGCACAGCAACGTTCCTAACTACCAGCGCGTCAAGGAAGACTCTCTCTATCCGGGCGTCGATCTGGTCTACTACGGCAACCACGAGCAACTGGAGTACGACTTGACGGTTGCCCCAGGAGCCGATCCCGGCGCGATCCGCCTCGAGATCGATGGCGCAAAACGGCTCCGCATCGACAAGGCCACAGGCGACCTGATTGTTCTGGACCAGGTGGGCGGAGTACTGCGCTTTCGCAAGCCGGTCGTCTACCAGAAAAATGGCGAGAAGAAGAATATGGTTGCGGGAAGTTACGTGCTATTTGCCCGCGACAAAGTCTCCTTCTCGCTGGGAGAGTACGACCATGCCAGACCGCTGGTGATTGACCCTTACGTCGTCTACTCGACTGTGATCGGAGGCGCCAAGACAAGCAGCGGCGCATCATCCACCGATTACTATGAAGGCATGGCCGTGGACCAGAACGGCTACGTATATCTGCTGGATCTTACCAACGCGGTGGACGTGCCTACATCGACAGGGGCATTTCAGCCCTCTTGCAATACTTCCAGTTCCCCCTCCCAATGCTCTAACTTTCTTGTGGCCAAGTTCGATACAACACAATCGGGAGCGGATTCTCTGCTGTACGCCACCTATATCGGCGGACATTCCACCCTTGAGGAGGTGGTAGCCGGGAACGCTGCTGCCAGTGCGCAGGATCTGGCGGTGGATGCTGACGGCGATGCCTACTTCACAGGAACCGTGGACAGCAATGACTACCCCACTACCACCAATGCTTATGTACCCTCTGCCAAGTCTTGCACCTATCTTTGCTACAACGGCGTCATCACCAAAATCGACCCGACAGGAAGTTCACTGTTGTACTCGAGTTATTTTGTTCCCGACCCAAATCTTGCGATTGGGGCAACCCTTGACCCGGCCATGATCGCCGTGGACGGAAATCAGGTTGCCTATGTCGCGGGTCTCTCGGCGGCGGGATTACCAACAACGGATGGTTCAAAATGCACGCTTTTCTGCGGCACGATACCTTTTGTTGGCGCCTTTGACACGACCAAAAGCGGGGCGGCTTCGCTGGTCTATTTGGAATATCTTCCTGTAAGTGTTATGGCGATCGCAGCCGATCCTTCCGGAAACCTCTATCTCGGTGGAAACTATGCTGGTCCGCTTACACCGTCCGCTTATTATACGATGCAAGCCATTACGTTCAACGGATTTCAGAGCGCCTGGACTAGCGGCAATTACAGCACACTGGTTCGGCTGAACCACGCCGGGATGAACACCTATGCTACGCTGATCGGCGCACAAGCATCAGGAGCACACACCATTTTCGCCGTCAGCGTGGATGCAAACGGTGTTGCCTATGCCGGAGGAGATATAAGCGGTCCAGTAACTCAACTGAATGGGCTCGCCTCGACCAGCAGTTACTCCAGCAATGGCCCATTCATTGCCAAGATCGACACAACCCAAACGGGCGCGGCCTCTTTGCTCTACTCCACATTCATCGCTCCGGACAGCTCGGGGAAGGTATATGGATTGAGCAACAATGCGGCAGGGCTGGTTGCGTTTACGGTGTCTGGCTCTTCAGCCTCCAACTACACTCAGGTGAATCCACTAACTCAGCCGCCGGTTAGTGTTGATCCCGCCGGCGGACCGGCATTTGCCGGAATCATCGACACGACCCAATCTGGCAACAGCGCCCTCAACTTTCTGTCGTTCCTCGATGGCGTGGAAGCTCCGATGGGAATTGTTCTTGGCGTAGGAAGTCTCGATGGCAACGGGAATCCCTTGTGCCGCGGTTGAAGAAGTGCCGGATCAGGACCCCCGCCGCGCCGATCAAGCGCCAGGACCGCCCAGGCCTGGGGATGGCCGTAGGTCGCAGCATAGTGGTTGCTGATCATGATGAACACGACCGGCAGGGTGAAATAGTTGTTGTGGACGCTGCGCTGCTTGCCCCTCGCGCCGTCCACCGGGTTGGGCCTGAGGCCCGCCTTCATCGCGGCGACCATCCGCTTCTGGCCCGGGATGATCACGAAGAACACGTTCGCCGCCATGATCGTCCCGATGGAGGTGCCCACGTGGATGTAGGCGGCCCTGCCCCCGAGCGTGCGCGAGAGCTCCCAGGCAAGGAGCGTGAGCAGCCCGAAGACGACCACGCCGAGGATCCGGCCGTGCCTGCCAAGCGGCGACCGGCACAGGAGGTCGTAGACGACCCAGGATCCCACCATGCTGGCGATCCCGATCCCCACGGCCTGCGCCGACGTGAGCGCCGCCACCGACGGGTCGACCATCATGGCCTGGGCCCTAAGCCAGTAGACGATGACGAGGAGGGCCGTGCCCGAGAGCCACGTGGTGTAGGCCTCCCACTTGAACCAGTGGAGCTTCTCCGGGAGCCTCGCCGGCGCGACCGCGTACTTCTGGGGGTTGTAGAACCCGCCGCCGTGGACCGCCCAGAGCTCCCCGGAGACGCCCTTCCTTGCGGCGTCCGAACCCGGCTCCGGTGGGTCCAGGCTGTCGTCGAGCCAGACGAAGTAGAAGACTGAGCCGACCCAGGCGATGCCCGCGATGACGTGCAGCCACCGCAGCAGCATGCCGAGGATCTCGATCAGGTGGGCTTCCATCGCGTCGGCGCTCTAGGTCGCGGTCTCCGTGTACCTCGCCTCGCGGATCACCGTGATCTTGATCGTGCTCGGGTACTGCAGCTCGCCTCGATCCTGCGTGCTGAGCTCCTTGGCGATCTCGCGGGCCCGGTCGTCCGTGACCTCCTGGGGCGAGACGACGACCCGGATCTCGCGGCCCGCCTGGATGGCGAACGCCTGCTGGACGCCCTCGATCGACATCGCAAGCTCCTCCAGGCGCTTCAGCCTCTGGATGTAGCTTTCCATCGACTCGGCGCGCGCGCCGGGGCGCGTGGCCGAGATCGTGTCCGCCAGGATGACGAGGCCCGCATAGATGGTCTCGGGCTTCACCTCCTCGTGGTGCGCGGCGACCGCGTTAACGACGATAGGGGTCTCGCCGTGGCGCTTGATGAAGTCCGCGCCGATGCCCGCGTGGCTGCCCTCCATCTCGCCCGAGACCGCCTTGCCGATGTCGTGGAGGAGGCCAGCGCGCTTGGCGAGGTTCGGGTCGAGCCCGATCTCGCTCGCGATCAGCGACGCGAGGAACGCCGTCTCGACCGAGTGGTCGAGCACGTTCTGGTTGTAGGAGAAGCGGTACCTGAGCTTGCCGAGCAGCTTGATGATCTCCGGAGTGCAGGCCGTTGATGTTGAGCTTGTTGACGGCGTCCTCGCCGGCCTGGGTCGTCGAAAGGTCGATCTCGTCCTGCGCCCGCTTCACGTACTCCTCGATGCTGGCGGGGTGGATGCGGCCGTCCTTGACCAGGGCCTCGAGCGCGTTGCGCGCGATCTCGCGGCGCACGGGGTCGAAGGACGACAGGAGGACAAGCTGGGGCGACTCGTCGATCAGGAGCGTGACGCCCGGTCGCCGCCTCGAAGGACTTGATGTTGCGGCCCTCCCGGCCGATGAGCCTGC
>CAWCWQ010000167.1:0-15219 GCA_963799145.1 uncultured Acidobacteriaceae bacterium
TAATGTCTGAAACCCGGTCTGGATCATCTCGCATTCTTCCTCCCGGGTATATGTTCCTTGCTAATTCGCTATTCGTGATTCTCAAATTTGGGTTCTGATGAATTTCCTTCTCAATCTCAACATAGAGCTGTAAGTCAATATATTGAAGAACGCCGTTTGTTATCCATAAATCATACTGTTCCTTTTCTATCGTCTTGCCGCTTGTCTTTTCTTGGCACATTTCGTAGCATTTCTTGAAATGATGCTTCGCCTGCTCATATGGCACATTGGTATCTATTGCAAAGAACGATGTAAATCCTCCGTAGATGTGATCCTCAATCGCATCGTTCATGAAACCTGGATTGGCGTCAATCTCTCCCTTGCCGAGCGCAGTGTCTAAAACGCGCACTTCTGAATCCGATTTTTTCAAATGCAATAGAAAGTTCTTGAAGGTTTCAAGGTATCTCTCTATTGCTCCATGCTCGTGAGATATGCGAGGAGTTCGATATCGTATTTGTATTGCTCTGCATCGTCAACCCTCGCAGACCTTATCCCATTGGCCGGAAATGGAGCATCCTGTTCGATGCGGCCAAGAACATACCTATGAAATTCCTTTTCTCGGAATCCATCATGGCATATATTGAGAGAGAAATCTGTGACTGTCATTGGTCGAACTGGATCACGTCCTCTTTTAACTAGATTTACCGTCGCAAAGTCAATGATACGACTGTACTTCTCAACAAGTTCGTCAACTGCGAGGATTGGGTATTGCTGGATTTGCATCAGAATCTGATCGAAGCCAAGATCACGTTCGAATGGAATGCGTTTATCTGAAGAGCGCGCTACGTGTCCATCCGCAGATTTCTTGCCAGAAATGTTTCAGGTCAATACGAAACGCAAGTTGCTTCAGCCAATCAAGAGGTGCGGTTAAGTTCGATAGGCCGTCATAGCCTTCCAATCTAAACCATGCTGGAATAGCAAGTTTTTCGCAACGCTTTCGATTTGCCATCTATCTTCCTTTCGTTCGCCAGCTACTTCAACGGCCTTTTCTGCTCGGCAGATGATCGAGCTTTTCAACCAAATCCTCTGCCCGCAGATGCGTGTAGCGTTTGAGCATCTGCATCGACTTGTGGCCGCTGATGGCGGAGACTTCCTGGTCAGAGAATCCGGCTTCGACGAAACGGCTGACGGCCTCGTGGCGGAGATCGTGAAAATGTACGTTGGTCAGCTTCAGTTCACGTTTGATATTCAGCCATACCGGATTGAACTGGTAGGGGCGGCGCTTGCCGTCCCGCCCTGGCTCGCCGAAAAAGATCAGGTCTGTGTCGATGGGACGCACGGGATGATTCAGTGCCTCGCGGAATACCGCCGTGGCCGCCGCACTCAACGGCACAGTGCGCGGCGACGTGTTTTTGGTTTCGAGAAGACGAACGACACGGCGCTGGAGGTCCACTTGTGGCCTGCGCAGCGTCAGAATCTCTGAGGCGCGCATTCCGGTAGTGAGCGCAACGCGCACAATCCAGCGCAGCATTGGATTCGAGTGCGCATCGACGGCGGCGAGCAGCCGTTTTTCTTCGTCCTCAGTCAATCGGCGATTGCGCCCTGGTCCCGGCGCTGGCCGGCGAATGCTCATCACCGGATTCACGACCAGGCCGATGCCCCATTCCTTGATGGCAATGGTGAACAGGTGGCCGAGCAGAGCCAGTTCCAACCGGACGGTGTTGTTGGCGCGGGGAACCGGCTTCCCGTTCTCATCTTTGCGGTCTTCTCCGGCAAGGCGCATATCGCGGAAGTGGGCGATGATCTCTGGATTCAGGGCGGCAAGAGAATATTTGCCGAGATGCCGCTCCAGAATCGCAGCGCGGCGAAGCTCGCCTTCCTGGGTCGATGGCCGTTTGGTGGGCGTGACCTCGGCGGTGTAGCGCTTCAGCGCCGCCGCCAGCGTCATGCGCTCGGCAGTGGCGCGGATGATGTGAACGCCGCGCACCATCTCATCCTCGGTGCGGCGCGCCCAGTCTTCCGCGTCTCGCTTGGTGCGGAATGTCTTGATGTTAGTGGGCCAGCCATTCTTGCGAACGACTGCTTTCCAAGTTCCGGAAGGGGTCTTAACAATAGTCGCCATGTTCGCTCCGGTACAGTGCAAATGTTTCGGCACTGTACCGAAATTGTACCGAAACCGAAATAATGGCGCAAGATGTACCGAAAGGCACTCCTAGCCGGAAGGCCGATAATCCATCATAAGTTGTTTATTATTGTTGTTATTATGCTATGTATTTTGGTGGGCCTGCAGGGATTCGAACCCCGAACCAAGGGATTATGAGTCCCCTGCTCTAACCGTTGAGCTACAGGCCCTTCAATGACTTGCGGCAACCAACCGCCTGAGTGTAGCGCAAACTCCAGCGGGTGGCAGTCGATTCTGCTCGATTGAGACGTGATCGCCCGGCTCCTGCGGCCGTTGGCGAACCAACTTGCGCACATCCGCGGTTGGATTCGTGAGCCGCCGCGAAACCGTAATGCCGCCAGGACCGGCAATCCAGGAGAAAGCAAGAGCGCTCTAATCCAATTCCTCAAGCCTTGTAAGCATTGTATGGTGTAGCCGGCGCATCGGAAAACAGGCTGCTGAGATGCCCCCGCCATGAGTGTCCAACTTGGAGACCGCAACACTGCTCTTCCCGCTCCTGGTTTGACTTCCCTACCCCGGTTTGCTCAGATAACCTTTCAGGAGCCGGCAAAAGAGCGAAGAGCGGGGGACAAAGAATGAAAGTCTTGATTCTAGGTTCGGGAGGCCGCGAGCATGCGCTGGCCTGGGCGGTAAGGCGGAGTGAGCGGGTGACGGAGATGGTTTGCACCCCTGGCAATGGCGGCATGGCGCAGATCGCCCGTTGCGTTCCGGTGGACCTGAAGGACCTGGACGGCATGATCGGTCTGGCCGTCGCCGAGCAGCCCGCCCTGACCATTGTGGGCCCCGAGCTGCCCCTCTCGCTGGGCGTTGTGGATGCCCTCACGGAGCGCGGCCTGCGCGTCTTCGGCCCCACCCGCGCCGCCGCCATGCTGGAGAGCAGCAAGGCCTTCGCCAAGCGCTTCCTGCAACGCCACGGCATTCCCACGGCAAACTACGCCGTCTGCGCCAGCCAAACCGAGTTCGATCGGGCCGTCGAGATCTTTCACCCGCCGATCGTGGTCAAGGCCGACGGGCTTGCTGCCGGGAAGGGAGTCATCGTATGCCCCTCGCGGCAGGTGGCCATCGAGGCCGCCCATGGCTTGTTCAGCGGCAGGTTGCTGGGCGAGGCCGCGCATCAGGTGGTCCTTGAGGAGTTTCTTGAGGGCGACGAGGTTAGCTTCCTCTGCCTATCCGATGGCAAAGATGTTGCCCCGCTGGTTCCGGCTCAGGATCACAAGCGAATCGGCGAGGGAGATACCGGACCTAATACCGGCGGTATGGGAGCCTATTCCACCGATGCGCTCCTCGATCCCGATATGAAGGAGTGGATTCTGCGCCACATCGCCGTGCCAACCGTGCGAGGCATGGCCGAGGAGGAGACGCCCTTCAAAGGCGTCCTCTTTATCGGCCTGATGATGACCGCTCGCGGCCCCCAGGTGCTGGAGTTTAACGCCCGCTTCGGCGATCCCGAGACCCAGGCTATCCTGATGCGCCTGGAGAGCGACCTTGTGGCCGCGCTCGAAGCCTGCGTCGATGGCGCCCTGGCCGAAACCGAACTGCGCTGGAGCCCCGGCGCCTCGGCCTGCGTGGTGGCCAGCTCGGCCGGCTATCCCGGCAGCTACAAAACGGGCTTCCCGATTGCCGGACTCGACGCCGCGGCCGAGGAGGAGGAAGTGCAGGTCTTCCATTCCGGCTCAGCCCAGGCGGGCGGCCAATTGCTGACAGCCGGAGGCCGCGTGCTGGGCATCACCGCCGCCGCTCCCTCGCTCGAAGAGGCTCTGGGCCGCGCTTACCAAGCCATGGACAAGATTCATTTTGACGGTATCTACTATCGTCGCGACATTGGGCATCGCGCCCTGAGGAGGAAACCATGACGCCTGCCATCACCATGCAAGAGCTGCTTGTCTGGAACCAGGAGTCGTCCAGCTTCTGGAATGAGCATCTGAAAGCCAATCCCGCGCTCCTGGAACTTCCTTGCGGCATCGGCGGCGCGGCCAGCGTACAGGAGTTCGTCCGCCACATTTGGGCGGTGGAGTTGCGCTGGAGCCAGCGCATTGCCGGCCTCCCGCAGTTGGCCAGGGAAGCGGTTCCAGCGGGCCCCCTGGACGCGCTCTTCGACCTGCACGAGCAGGCCGTCCAGATCGTGCGTACTCTCCTGGACAACCCCCACCAGGACTGGGACGAGACGATCGCACTGGATTACGATTGGCTGCCGCCCCAGGCGCGGATCGCATCCAGGCGCAAGCTCATGGGTCACGCGCTCTTCCACAGCCAGCGCCACTGGGCACAACTTGCCACGCTGGTCCGGGCGGCTGGATTCCCATCGGGCTTCAAAGGAGACCTGCTCCTCAGCGAAGCTCTAAAGTAGGCTCCGGCGCGGGTTCACCGCTGTCTGAGGCTTTCCCTGTTGCTGCTGGAAGCAGGAGCGGCACAGCACAGGCCTGCCCTGGGTCGGCTTGAAGGGGACCGTGGTCTCCGTCGCGCACTCCGAACAGGTGGTCCGGGTCTCGGTGCGCACCCTCTGGCCGCCGCGGGCGCGCTTGGCCTTGCACTGCTTGCAGTGCTTGGGGTCGTTGGTGAATTGTTTGTCGTGGAAGAATAACTGCTCGCCGGCCGTGAAAACGAACTCGGCGCCGCAATCGATGCACTTCAATACTCTGTCGATAAATTCCATGGCCGGCTTCCCCGAAACAGGGACGAACACCGAAATCGGCCATGACCCTAGAGAAGCTTGCCGGTCCCGTTTCCCTGTCTTCGTACTTCTTTCAACAACAAGGGCCCGGGCCGCTTAACAACTGAAGCGGCTAATTCAGTGTCTACCCGGCGATGCGGAAGACTTGGCTAACTCTAACACGCTATGCGCGCTGAACGGCGGATTAGCCAAAAAGAAGGTATCGCAACCGGCCGCCCCGAGCCTGTCTGGGCTCTTTGGCATCTCCCGCCCTGAATGCGATGGAGGAGCCGGGGCGGCACGTGTCACGAATTTGTCGAAACGTCAGTCTTGCTCTTTACGAGCCTTCTTGCGATTCCGCTTGCGCGCCAAAGCCGCCTTTACGCGCTTCTTCTCGCCGGGCTTCAGGTAGTAGGAGTGACGCTTGACTTCCTTGATGATGTCCTCCTGCTGTACCTTCCGCTTGAACCGGCGCAGCGCATTTTCGAGCGGCTCGCCTTCCTGTACGCGAACCTCTGCCAAAAAATCCCACCTCCAAACCTGCCAAAGGGGCTTGCCCTATGATACCGGTAATCTCGCAGTTGCGGTCAAGTGCAATCCGGTTTCCTCAACAAAATCCTCTCGATTGAGCCTCTTGCAAGATTCCATTGAGACTGTAGAAAGTGTCAGGGCACGACTTCAGTCGTGCCGGAAGAGCAACAAGATCAAGTCGGGCTTTAGCCCCTGCGGCTTTGTTTTCAGTAAGTTGCAGTTTCGCGGCGGCTAAAGCCGGAATCTAAACTGGCCATTTGCGGCACGACTGAAGTCGTGCCTGACGCAGACCATGGCCTGAGGACAATTTTGCAGTGGGCTCGACTTAACGGAATTTGAGCCGACTCGCAGCTCGGAGCCTGACCACACAAATCACCCCGCGTCTCGGCGCGACAGCGGGCAATGTCAAGTTGCCTAGGCCTCAGCAGTTCACCGCCACCGCCGAGCAGCCGGGCTTGGCGGGCTTCCATTGCACCAGGAATTTGGTCAGGGCCGAGGACTCCAGATGGCGCATGTCTTCAAACTCGCCGCCCTTCTGGCTGTAGAGCAAAGCGCCGTTTTCGTCGAGGACTGCCAGCGCGGGCACGCCCTTGCGGAGAGGAATCCCATACTTTTCGGCAATATCGAGATTGGCGTCGATGTGCCCGATATTCACGTGGACAAGGACAAAGTTGGATTCCAGGATGGGCCGGTTCGCTGCGTCGTGGAAGTAGATGTCCAGCACCTGACAGTCGCCGCACCAATCGCCGCCAAAGTCGAGCAGGATGCGCTTGTGCGTTTGTGCGGCGGTCTTGAGGGCGGCTGCGAGATCGGTCTTGGCCTGCGCCGGATCGGGATAGATCTGGCGATTGGCGGAGCGGGCGGGGCCAATGGCAAATGCCAGCAAAGCGGCCAGGGCGATGAGCTTGGCGGTCTTCATGATGGAACCTCCACTGCTGTTCTCAGTCTGCCACAAAGATGCGGGTCGCATCCATCTTCCCGCTCCGGCGCGGCCGTCCGGGCATGTACTCTGGAGTGTGGCAAGCGACCTGCGAAAACGGCTGGAGTCGGCGGTCTATCCCGATCTGGGAGCGATGATGGAGGGCTACGCGCTGGCGGCGGCCGAGGCGGCCAGGCGAGAGTTCCATCGGAGACTGGACTTTACTTCGGAATCGATCGACAGCCTGGACGAGATCCTGGTGCTGGTGGGCGAGAGCCCGGAGCTTGACCTGGACTTCGAGGTGCGGCTGTGGGGCAGCTATCTGGGCGAGGTGCTGCGGCGGCGCTATGCCGGAAGCTGGGAGATGACCCAGTATCCCGGCGGCGCGGCCGCGGTTCCGGCGGTCGAGGTGCGGTCCTCAAGGCTCTTTCCGCTGGTGAAGGTCTATCGCCGGCTGACGGTGGGCGACGAAGAGGATTTGCGCGCTTTCTACACCATGGTGACGGAGCGGCTGGGCAAGCCGGCGCAGGTGAACTGATAGGGATCGGGGATCAGGGGTCAGGGATCAACCGCCGGGCTCCTAGCTGATCCTGGACAACTGGTCTCAGAAGTGAAGTCCTTTGGCGCTTCCTGCGCGGGCATACGGCTTTGTGCGACAATAGCAATGAATCGAGCGCGCCAGTACGGCGCGGCGCGCGGAGGATGAGACAATGGGCGATCTGCTTCAGCCATGGCACCTGGTGGTGCTGGGCGTGGTTGCATTCCTGCTCTTCGGCGCCAAGCGGCTGCCGGAGTTGGGCAAGGGACTGGGTGAGGGATTGAAGGGCTTCAAGGAAGGCATCCGGGGCGTGAGCGAACCCGCTCCTCCCGCGCCGGCGGCGCAACAGCAGGCGGCCGCTCAAGCCCAGCCCAGTTCGGCCCCGATCGAGCCTAAGTAAGACTCCGGGCCTGGGCGGTTCCGGCCGCGGCCGATCTTGGCCGGGATCGGAGCCAGAGCTGCAACTGCGGTCGCGGGGTTGCGGTTATTGATTGCAAGAGGATTTGAAAGGCCTGTGCCCGCGCACAGGCCTTTCGTGCGTTCAGTGCCCGTCGGCAAAGCCTCGCGCTGTCAGAAACCTTCTACACGCTGAGCAGCGCCACGGCAGCCAGTGCGAGCGCCATTCCTGCCACCTGGCGGCGAGAAGGCCATTCGCGCAATACCAGCGCGGCCAGCAGGATGGTGCCGGCGGGGTAGAGGGAGCAGACCACTGCGGAAACATCCAGCCGCCCAAAGCGTGTGGCCTCCAAATAGAAGAGATTCCCGACTGTGTCGAGGGTTCCGGCGGCGATGCCGGTGAGCCAGAAGCCCCGCCAGGGGGCCTTGGGCGGTCGGGCGAACAGTACCAGGAGCATGGCCACGGAGCCGGCGGCGCGGGCCGAGGTCATCACCCACAACATGCCACTGCCGCCGCTGGCCATCTTGAAGAGAATCAACTGCGCTCCGAAGCCGATGCCGGCCAGCGCGCCCAGCAGCAGAGCGGCCGGGGGCGTGGGAAGGGCCTTGATCCCAGGGTTTTTGGCGGCGGGCGCTTGGGTAATCATCCAGATGGCGCCCAGGCCGATGGCCAATCCCACGGCGGTCAGCGGGCCCGGCAGGCCGTCGAAGAAGATGGAAAAGGTGACGGGAATCAGCGCCGTGAGCAGGCCGGTGAGAGCCGCGGTCAGGCCCATGGCGCCCATGGCCAGCGCGCGATAAAAGACGGCCAGCGCCAGCGAGCCCTCAAAGCCGCCCAAAGCAGCATAGAAGAGAAAGTGAGGGCCGGGAACGGCAAGCCGAAGTCCGACACAGACGGCCAGGAGCACTAGAAATGAGACGATGTGGCCCGAGGCGACCACCAGCAGGGCGGGAGCGCGGCGCGCGCCCACGCCGCCCACGAAGTCCGAGCCGCCCCAGGCCGATGCCGACAGCAATCCCAGGCCCGCGGCGGCTCCCGACGAGGTCACAGGCTATTTTGCGTCCTGTCCGGAGGGGTAATAGCCCGTCTTGGCAATCACTTCGAGGCCGGGCCGGTCTACGCGCACATCGATCTTGCGGAACTTGCTGTCGTAAATCGACTCGTGGCTGAGGTAGCCGAGGGTGTACTGGGTGCGCGCCTCCTCGGCGATCTTGGCGTAGCTCTTTTCGATTCCGTCCGTCCCGCGCTCGGAGTCCAGCGTGCCGCCGGTAGCCAGCGTGTACTTGGAGAGAATGTTGTCGTACATGGTAAACGGTATGTGGAGGCGGCTGATGTAGCCCTCGCCCCAAAGCGCGGAGGTGCCCACCAGCGTGCCGTAGACGGCGATCTTGTTGGTATCGAGGTAGCGAACTACCTCCTTTTCGGTTGCCTTGCTGCCGCTCTCCTTGCCGTCGGAGATGACGTAGATAATGCGCCGGCGGCCTTTGGGGCGCGTCGACAACTCCTTTGCCGCGGCCAGAATGGCGTCGTTGAGAGTGTGAATCTCCTTGGGGATGGTGATTTGGCCGTTGGCGCTGCCGGTCGAGCGGCCCTCCTGGAGGTTGGGATCCATGCAGTTTCCGTTCACGTGGATGTTGCAGCCGGTAAACGGACCGCCGGAAATCGGCACCAGCATCTCCTCGCCGGCCGCCTTGGTCATGGAGAGCACGAAAGGAACGCGGGCGCTCTGCGCGCCGGTGAAGCCGCCGGAGCGGTTCTGGGATCCATTGCTGTAAGAAAAGACCGCTATCTCGTCGTATGGGGTAAGCGCTCCCTGGATTGCGCCCAGAGAGTTGTTTACCTTGGCCATCACGTCGGAGGTCAGGCTCTGGTCGATAACGAAGGCGACGGAAAGCGGGGCCGGATCCACGGTAAACAACTGCAGCCGCACGCGGGTATCGTTCTCAAAGACCTTGAAGTCGCGCCAGGTGAGGCCGGCAACCAGTTTCCCCTTCGAATCCTTGACCGTGACCGGAACTTCAACGAAATTCACGTTCAAAATGTAATGTGGGAGTGCTGCCATGCCTTCTCCCAATGGGGGCTGGTCCGGCGGCGTTGTCTGCACTTCGTCCTTGGTCTGGGCGCGGGGCGTAGCGGCGGTGGGCGCTGGCGTTGCCGCGGTTGAGGACGAAGTTGACTCCTCCTGCTCGATTCCCGCGCCCTTCCCGGGCGTAATCGGGCTGCCGTCAAGTCCGGTCAAAGGCTGGCGCGCCTGGGGCGTGGGGGCGTCGGGTACTGCCGGTTGCTGCTCTTGGGCCATAGCCGCCGGAGAAAAGATCGGGCTCAAGTTCAGGAGCGCCGCCAGCGCCATTGCTGTCAAACCATGCTTCACAGATTCTCTCCACTGATACGAGTCGTCGGCAAGTAGGCCCGCACTCGTCAGAGTATCAGACGCGCCAGAGGCGCGCAGGTTGCCATCCAGCCAGCAACAGGGCAAACGCATGAAGCTTTTGGACCAAAGTGTGCAATGGCTTTGAAAGGGCACGGCTTCAGCCGTGCCGATTTCGAGGCCAATGGTGTGTCGGCTTTAGCCGCCGAGGGATGTATCGAACACTTCAAAACCATCCCTCAGGGGCTAAAGCCCGGGGTTCTTGTGGTTTTCTTGCGGCACGGCTGAAGCCGTGCCCTTTCAAAACAAGAACCTCCTAGATTTCCAGGTTCATGCAGGTTGCCTGCCAGGCAGCAAAGAGATCGGGTATGCTTTCTTCGAGGTTGGAACTCCGTCTAAGTGAGCAGTATGCGCGTCCGATCTGGAATTGCCGCTTTGCTACTTGGCCTGCCGGCGTTTTGCGCTGTGGGATGGGCGCAGCTTGCTCCTTCGCCGGACGAGGCTCCCGTGAGCACCGCGCCTCCGGCTCCCCAGGAAGAATCGGTGGCGACCCTCAAGCTCAATGTCAATCTGGTGGACGTCTTCTTCACCGTCAAGGACAAGGCGGGGAACCTCGTCCCTCATCTCGCCAAGGACGACTGCACCATCACGGAAGACAAGGAGCCGCAGAAACTGAAGAGCTTTGTGGCAGAAACCCAGCAGCCGCTGACGCTGGGGATTCTGCTGGATACGTCGGGCAGCCAGCAGCGCGTGCTGCCGCTGGAGCAGGAGGTGGGCAGCCAGTTCCTAGGGCGCGTGCTCCGCCAGAAGGACGAGGCGTTTCTTCTCTCCTTCGACGTAAATGTCGATCTGCTTCAGGACTTTACCAATAGCGCCCGGCTGCTGACGCGGGCCATGGACAAGGCGGAGATCAACACCGCCGGGGGCAATGGAGCGGCGGGGATTCCGGGCGCCGGCGGGGGGACCGTGCCCACCATCGGAGCGCCAAAGGGAACGGTGCTCTACGATGCGGTCTACCTGGCCTCCAGGGAGAAGCTGACCCAGGAGTCGGGCCGCAAGGCGATGATCCTGCTGACCGACGGCGAGGACGAGGGCAGCAGCCACAAGATTCAGGAGGCGATCGCCGCGGCGCAAAGGTCCAACGTGCTGGTTTACGTGATTCTGATCGCCGACCGGGGCTTCTACGGGGGCTGGGGCTATAGCGGATTCTCGGCCATGAAGAAGATCACCGAAGAGACCGGCGGCCGGCTGATCGACGTGGGCAACAACGGCAAGAAGCTGGAGGCGGCCTTCCAGCAGATCGAAGACGAACTGCGCACCCAGTACGTGGCCAGCTACACGCCCAGCAACACCAAGCTCGACGGCAGCTTCCGTCATCTTGGCGTGGAATGCCGCGGGGATGGGATGAAGGTACAGGTGCGCAAGGGCTACTACGCGACGCCCCCGGAGAACTAAAGTTCATACACGCCAGAAAACTGGGACGGCTGTGAACAAGAGGCTTGCAAGCCGCGCAAGTGTCCTGTTTTTACACAGCAAGTTACGATCGATCCGCTCGACGGTAATCTGGCGCTCGCAGTTAGTCTCTTCTAATATCGGCACAAGCGGGAAAAAACTTGAGGCCGCCCGTGAATTATTTTTCAGCCTTGAGAATCGCCGCCGCGAGGAGCCTGCCATGATCACCAACTGCGCCGCCAATGAAGGCTTTGAAATCAGTCCGCGGTTCCAGCGCTCCGTGGAGGAGCGGATCGCCCGCCTGGAGAGAGATGCCGCGCGCGACGAGGCTCAGGTGGCGCTGCTCGAGGACGAGGACCATATTCGCAGGCAGATGCGGCTGGTAGCCGTCCAGCGCTCCGAGGCCCTTCGCATGAGGCTCTTCCTCGACCGCTCGAAGACCCGCCTGCCTCGGCCACTGATCGAAATCTGACGCTGAGCCGCGTCCCGCCGGCCGAGTTGGCCGCGGGACAGTTTGGCGGCAAGACAAAGGACCGTGCCTCTTCCTGGGGGGGGCGCGGCCCTTTTGTTTTGCTGCCTCAAAATCTGGAGCACCGGGCGGGAATTGAACTCGCGGAACCGCCTGCAGAATTGCTTTCATGCGGCGATGTGCGTCAGGGCGCGACCGGGCGCCCTCTGGGCGTCGTGCCGCCAACGGCCCCATTTTGATTCCGGCTTTAGCCGCTGCGGAGTTGTAAATTACTGAAAACAAGACCGCAGGGGCTGAAGCCCGAGATGAGTTTGTTGCTCTTCCGGCACCGCTAAAGTCGTGCCCTGACGCTTCTTGCAGTTCTTGTGGAGTTTTGCAAGTGGCTCCAATGGCCGGAACGTCCTTCACGCAAAGGAACTTCTGAGGCAGCGAACTTCGGTAAGGGGAGTTACTTCAGTTTGGGGGTGGGAGTCGGCGGGCATGAACACCCCGCTCCGCTGCTCTGGCCCGGCTTCGAGAAAGGCATCGAACAAGATGCCATAAAGGGCCTTCCGGCCCGTCAGCTTCTCGCTGCGTTCCCTCAGAAAACCAAACCGCAAGGGAGACGATGGCTCCAGTTCAGCCAGAAATGCCGGGGAAAAGAACTCCTGTGCGCCGCTCACGGCCATAAGGATCAGCGATCGCCAACTCATGCGCAGCAGATCCTTGAGCACTGGAGTGCCGTGGGGCAGGCTGTCCATGCGCGCCGCGACTTGGCGGCTGAAGTTCAGCAGTTGCAAAACCAGACTGTCGAGCGGCTTGCCCAGAGCGGCGGCGCGGGTGAAGAGCGTCACCGATCCACGCTGTAGATCCTCGCGCACGTCCTGTAGATCGTCTCCCAGTTGCAGCAAGACTCCCCAATCCATGGAGAATTGGCTTTCATCCGGCGAGAGCCGCGGCAGCACAAGGCAGGCGTTGGCGAGAACGGAGGTTCCGCCCTTGGCGCAGCTGATGCGCAGCAGCTCGGAGTCATCGAGCGAGTTGTCGCGGCAACCGCCAATGCCGAGTTGCGCGATGCTCTGCTCCTGGGCGCGATGGATGGCCAGCAGGCAGTCGTAGACCTGCGGGTAGCGCGGGCGCGGATACTGTTCTTCGATCATCTGAACCATCGCCCAGACGGCTGCTTCGCGCGCGTTGCCAGCGGATAGCCGCAGACCGCGCAGGCGCCGCCGGAAGCGCTCGCTAAAGAGAAGCTTCTCCACGGTGGATATCTCCGGAAGGTCGAGACAGTTGTCGCTGTAGGGATAAAGAAGACTGTAGGCCAGGATGGATGGAGTCAGCTCCATGGGCTGGCCCAGCAAGGCCTGCAACCCGCAGGCAGTCCATGCGTTGCGGCAGGCCTGGACGATATCGGCTGCGCTGAGGGCCGGGTCGTAAGCGCGCGCCCAGCGGGCCAGTTGCGTGCTCACTGGCAAGAAGCTGCCAGTGAGCAGCGGGACCGCCTCTGGGCTGAGATCGAGGGCGACGGTGGCAAAGCGCGGGATTACATCCACGATGCGCTGCTGGGCGAGGAGGCGCTCGCCCCTGGTGCGCGGAGCCCTGCGCGCCTCTCGCTCCACGGCGCGCTGGGCATGGTCGTATGCTCGCTCGCGCTTGCTCTGCTCGTTCGCGGTGTAGCGCGGACTGGGCGGCAGGGGGCGCCCCGCGCAGCCCTTCCACGCTTCGGCGGCAAGCGCAACCTGCGCCTCAATCCTCCCCCAGCTGTAGCGGTCTACCATGTTGTTGAGAGGTACGAGAAGCCGCAGCGAAGGGTTCCGTGCGATGCGGGCTCGATGCGCGCCGGGAGAAAACCGTGCGCCTGGCCTGATAATCCTCCTTAGGCTTGGAGTCGGAGGAGCTGGCCGCATGGAGCTGGATTACTTTGTCGTGGATGTGTTTGCGGGGAGGGCGCTGGCAGGCAATCCGCTGGCGGTCGTGATGAACACAGCGAACCTCACCACCGAGCGGATGCAGGCGATTGCGCGGGAGTTCAACCTCTCTGAAACCACGTTTGTGGAGCGGCGCGCGGCCGCGGTGGAGCGGGCCGAGGGCGTGGTTGTCCGCATCTTCACCACCCAGGAGGAGCTTCCCTTTGCCGGGCATCCGACGCTGGGAACGGCCAGTGTGCTCAAGCTCTTCGCGCCCGAGGCCGTGCAATCGGGCGTTGTGACGCTGGCGCTCAAGGTGGGGCCGGTTCCAGTGCGGTTTGAGGGGGAGGGTCTCTTCGGCGAGATGACGCAGCGTGATCCGGAGTTTGGCGCCGAATTGGATATCGAGGAAGTCGCCCGGCTGACGGGATTGGCCGAGGAGGATTTGGACCCCAGGCTGCCGCCGCAAGTCGTCTCAACCGGAACAGCCTTCGCCATTGTTCCACTGCGATCGCAGGAGCCGTTGGCGCGCCTCAACGTGAACCGGGAGGAGTCCAATGAGTGGCTGCGCGCGCGTGGCGCACGCTGGTTCTACGTGCTGGGGCCAGCCGGCAGCCAGAAACCGGCGTGGCGGGCGCGAATGCAGTTCCATGGCGGCGAGGATCCGGCCACCGGTTCGGCGGCGGGGTGCGCCATTGCCTACATGGTTCGCCGGGGCGTGGTGGCGCCGGGCCAGCGCATCGCTCTGGGCCAGGGCGCGGAGATCGGCCGCCCCAGCGAACTATTCCTCAGTGCAAGCCTAAAGAGCAATTCTGCACAACGGCAATCGGCCATGGTCACCGGAGTGCGCGTGGCGGGCAGCACCGTTCTTGTGGCAAAAGGACAGCTTTTCCTGCCATGATGCACATGCTTTCAACAGGCATTCACAATTGCAAGTGACGGGCTGTGTTAAGCCTATGCGAATTTAGTTTGTTTCACGGGGATTTTCAGGTTAGATTTCGCTAACCTTTCTCTCTTCACAAGCGCTTTCGCGCCTCGTATTCTTGGCTTTCATTGAAACAACTTATCCGGCGCCCACGCCGGTTTTGGCCCCAGGCCTTGCACACAAAGCGATAACGAATGAAGGCTGGCCTCCTGGACGATCGAATGTCTGGCACTGTCCTGCGCGAACGCCGCGTCCCCTGAGCCGCCGGCGATCTGCGCGAGACCGCCCGGCCTGCAAGATCGACCAGGTAGCGTCGGCCTCATTCGTGATCGTTAGCCTTGGATACAACTTGCGCCAACCAGCCACAGAAGCGGGCAAGGGCGAAGTTTTGCCCGGGAGAAGAGCAAGAAGACTGGACAAAGGAAAGATTGAATCAAGGAGCGAACCCCAGATCATGCGCCCGAAGAAGGTAATTCTCTGCGTAGACGACAACGAACAGGAGCTTTCCGTACTCAAGTTCATGCTGGCAACCAACGGATACCGGGTGGTTTCGGCATTGAGCGGGCAGGAGGCGATCGGCATCTTTGCCGAAAGCCAAGTGGACCTGGTGCTGGCCGACTATGCGATGCCGCAGATGAACGGCAATCAACTGGTGGACCGGCTGAAGCAGATCGCGCCCCATGTGCCCATGATCCTGCTGGGCGATCCGCAGCGGATGGGCGGCGAGATGCACGCCGCCGATGCGCTGCTGGCCAAGAAGAACTGCTCGTCGCAGGAACTGCTGGAGCGGATCAAGGTGATGAGCGCGCGCAAGCGCGGCCCGCGCAAGGGCACGGTGCGGTCGGCGCAAGTGGTCGAGCTGGCCGTGGCGTCGTAAGAACAGGGATCAGAGAACAGGGATCAGAGATCAGGGATCAGAGAGA
>CAWCWQ010000168.1:0-24949 GCA_963799145.1 uncultured Acidobacteriaceae bacterium
GTTATGTTTTTGTTTTTTTTTTTTGCTGAAACTTACGTATTGCTATGCGGATAGCCTGGACAGCGGCAGGCGGAGGATGGAGAAATGATCGGGCTTCCGGAGTGGGGCGATCTGAGGGCTCGCGCCATGCAGGCGCTCCGCACGCGCACGAAGCTGGGCCGCATCACCCTGTGGTCGGCCGGATTGTGCCTGTTCCTCATAGCCTGGCGCCTTGTCACCGGTTCGCCGTTCATTTCCCTGGTGAGCGGCTGGCCGGCGTTCTTTGCCGCCGTTTTCGCGTTCGGCGCGCTTTTGCTTACGTTCCGTTGGGCATGGCGGCACATGGTGTGGCGGCTGCGCTATCGACTGCTGGTTACCTATGTCTTCATAGGCGTCATTCCGGTGGTGCTTTTGCTGCTGCTGGCCGGTGTTGCAAGTTACCTGTTCGCGGGGCAGTTCGCCACTTACGTGGCGATCGCGAGCTTGCAGTCGGAGGCGCTGCATCTGGAGGCGGCGAACGATGTGCTGGCGTCGCAACTGAAGAATCTGGACCGCGCGGGAAAGCTGGATGCGCGTACCGCCGGTGAAGTCTCGACGGAGTCGAGCAAGGACTTCCCGCAGCGCGCCGTGACTGTATGGCAAGACAAAGTCGGCTACGTGTTCACCGCCGCAGGCGCGCTCACCAAGGCGAGCCCCGAGAAGGTGCCCGATGCCATCAAGGGAAGCTTCAGCGGCATGGTGGTGGATGGGGAGAACCTGTATATTCGCGCGGTGAAGGTCTACGACCAGGACGGAAAGAGGCTTGTCACGATCTCCAGCGTTCCCATCACGCGGAATCTGCTTCAATCGGCAAGCTCCCGCCTTGGATTGATCACTCTGATTCCGCCCGGCCGATGGAACGGCGAAGAAGGCCCGCCTCCGCCAGGGGGGGATCGAACCCAGCGTAGGAGCATCGAGATCGGGGCCGCTCCGCCACGCGCGAACCGGTTCGACCGGGCATTCAAGTTCTATACGGTTCTCAATGCAATCGACTGGGGAACCGGAGAATCGCAAGAAAGCGCGATCGGCGTCCTGACCCGGCCATCGATGCTTTACGGCACTTTGTTCGCGACGCTCGGCGACAAGGCAAATATCTTCGAGATCGGGTTGCTCGCCATTGCGATTCTGTTTTTGCTGGTGGAGCTAGTCGCGCTCTTTATCGGGATGCGGCTGACGCGCAGCATCACAGGGTCCGTGGGGAAACTCTATGTCGCCACGGAGCATGTGAACCGCGGCGATCTCACGCATCGCATCCAGGTTCGCGGGCGCGACCAGATGGCGGTGCTGGAACAGTCGTTCAACTCGATGAGCGAATCGCTGGTCAAGCTGGTTGAGGAGCAGAAGCAGAAGCAGCGCATGGAGAGCGAACTTGCCTTCGCATACGAGGTGCAGGATCTGCTCTTTCCGCACAACTTCGCGGAACTGGCCTCGCTGGATACTTACGGAGTTTGCCGGCCCGCGCGCTTGTTGAGCGGCGACTATTACGACTTTATCTCTCTCGGGAGCGACCGGCTGGTGCTGGCGGTGGGCGACATCAGCGGGAAGGGAGTTCCGGCCGCTCTCTTGATGGCTACTGTTCATGCTTTCGTCCGTGCGTACTCACTGGCGCCGGCCATGGAATTGACGTCGGCGACGCTGGAGACCGGGGCGCTCACCAAGATCGATCGGCGCATCTACACGCGCGGGGACGAAGCTGCCCAATTGCGCCTTTCGCCGGCCATGCTGATGGCCACCTTGAACTACCAGGTTTATCGCTGCACTCCGCCGGAGAAGTACGCAACCATGTTTGTGGGCTGTTATGACGCGGCAGCGCGCGAGCTGACCTACTGCAACGCCGGCCACCTGCCGCCCATCCTGTTCGGCGTCGATGGCGCGGTGTCCCGGCTGGAGGCATCCGGCACCGTCGCCGGGCTCTTTGACGACGCAACCTACGATGAATCCACGATTCCGATGCGTTCGGGCGATCTGCTGGTCGCGTTCAGCGACGGCGTGACCGAACCGGAGAGGGAGTCAGAGGAATTCGGCGACGAGCGCCTGATTGCGTTGATTCAGGAACATCGCGACGAGCCGCTTTCGCGCATCGGTCAGGCCGTTACGGATGCCGTGGCGGAGTGGATTGGCAGCGTGGAACAGCCGGATGACATAACCATCGTTTTGGCCCGCGCCCGCTGAGCCATTTGTGCCGGTGGAACTTGCATGACCGCGGCTCAAAGACGCGGACGGTCGGTGGGGGCGCGCGTTTTCCAATCCGCCATCGCGCTCGACCTAGTAATGCGCGGGTCTCAGGTTCGGCTGAAGGACCGGCTGGCCGTGGCTGCGGAGCGATCCGCCGGCGCGCGCGACGCCTTCCAGGCGGAACTGGCGGATCATGCCGTCCAGGTCGGCGGCCAGCGAGGCAAGGCTCTTGAGGGCCTCGACGGCTTCCTCGGCGCCCTGCGCGCTCTCGATCGAGAGCTGGGAGATTTGGCCGGCGGATTCGGAGATCTCGCCGGAGGCGGAGGTCTGCTCGGTGGCGGCGGTGGCGATCAGGTGAATCTGGTGCTCGACCTGCTTGGACGAGTCGATGATGGCCTCGAGGCTGCGGCGCGCGTGGGCGGTTTCACCCATGCCGGTTTCGACGGCGGCGCGGCTGTCGTGCATCACCTGGAGGGTTTCGCGGGTTTCTTCCTGGATGCTGCGGATGGTGCCGGCGATCTCTTCCGTGGCGCCCTTGGTGCGTTCGGCCAGGCGGCGGACCTCGCCGGCGACCACGGCAAAGCCGCGGCCGTGTTCACCGGCGCGGGCCGCCTCGATGGCCGCATTGAGGGCCAGCAGGTTGGTTTGCTCGCTGATCTCCTGAATGACATTGACAACCTTGCCGATCTCCTCCGAGCGGTGGGCCAGAGAGGTCATCTTCTCCGATACCGAGTTGGTGGCGGCGGCGATTTTTTCCATGGTGATGGCCGCGGCCTGCATGACGGCGCCGCCCTGGTCGGCGGTTTCGGCAGAGACGCGGCTGGCGCTGGCGGCGCTCTCGGCGTTGTGGCTGATCTCGCCGATGGTTGCAGTCATCTCCTGCGCCGCGGCGGCAATCTGGTTGGTCTTGCTGGATTGGGTATGGGCGTTGCCGGCTGCTCGACCGCTCGGGCACTGATTTCGGCGGTGGCGGCAGAGAGCGTCTCCGCGCCCTGGGCGACGGATTGCAGAACCTCGCGCATGGAGGCGACGCTGGTGTTCAAGGCGGCGGAGAGGCGGCCGATCTCATCGCTGCCGCACTCTTCGACGCTAGCCGTCAGATCCTTCTCGGCCACGCGCTCCAGGGCGGCCGTGGCGGCTTGCAGGGGCGGGGCGATAAGCCGCGTAAGCTGGACGCCAATGAATGCGCAGAGCATCACAATAAGGAGGGTGACCCCGGAGCTAACCCAAGTGGCGTGATCTCCGGCGCTGGAGGCGTTCTGGGCATTCTCCGCGCCGGCTTTGGCATGGAGTTGAAATCCAGCATTCGCCGCAAGAAGAGCGTCTTCCAGCGACCTCACGACGGTGTCCGACGACAGAAGGTCGAAGGCATCGCGGGTCTTGCCGGCGGTGAGCAAGCCGATGCCCCGATCGCTGGCATCCTGATAGATCTTGATGGATGAAACGAACTTGAGGTAGCTTTCGCGCTCTTCCGGGACAATAAGGGACCCCATCGCCTTAACGCCATCCAGGTACTGGGCGATGGCCTTTTGGCGCTTTGCGCCGTGGTCCGCCGAACAGGCAGGCGCACGGCAAAGCAGCAACTCGAGATCCTCGCGCCGCTCGGCATTGACACCGTCGCGCACTTCGCCGATACAAATGAGGGAGGGAAGGTGGTTCCCGCTGACATCCCCGCTCTTGGCGGCGATGCTGCGAAACGCGATAAACGTGTAGACCCCAAGCAGGATGCAAAGGCCGCAGACAATACCGAAGGCGTAGGTGAACTTGCGAGAGATAGGGAGGTTGCGGAGCCAGGTCATGCCAGGGGCCTTTCTCAGGTGATTCGCTCATTTCATCGGCGGGGTCTTGCCGGACTTGAGTACTTTCGTTTGGGATCGGACGCCAGTGTCGCGGATTCCGTCCGGGGTGCAGGGAACGCATCGAAGGGTGCCATCCCCAAGCCCCAAATGCAACTCGCTCAGGTCCAGCCTTGCTCAAATCGGGGCGGATCGATATGCTTGGGGTCGCTTCGGTTTCCTGGAGGGAGAGGTCATGGGAAAGGGGTTTTGCAACCTCGGATTGCGGCCGATTGCGCGTCGCGGGTTTCTGGCGATGGCGCTCATCTTTCTCGTTTGCCCGGCATTGTGCCGGCTGGCGGCGCAGACCGCGCCTGCCGCCCCCCCGCCGCCCCCGGCCCAACCCCGGCCCGCGCCCACGCCCACGCCCGAGCAACTGGCAATGCGCGCCGCCGCGGAGGAGGACCATCAGCGGCTCATGAACCTGCTGGGCATCAAGGAGCTCAGGCCGGGGGCCAGCCACGACCCCAATTCGCCTAGTGCGGTGAACTACGACGAGTCGAAGGCCAACGTATATCCAACTCTGCCCGATCCTCTGCTGCTGAAGAACGGCAAGCGAGTGACCACGGCCAAGGAGTGGTGGACGAAGCGCCGGCCGGAGATCGTGGAGGACTTCGATCGCGAGATTCTGGGCCGCGCGCCCGCCAACCTGCCCAAGGTGACCTGGGAGGTGACCGGCACAAAGACGGAGACGATCGGCGGCGTTCCGGTGGTGACCAAGAGGCTGGCAGGGCGCGTGGACAATTCGGCCTGGCCGCAGATTACGGTCAATATCGATCTGACTCTGACCACTCCGGCCAACGCCGCCGGCCCGGTTCCGGTGATCATGGAGCTGGCCTTCAGCGATGAGTTCATGGCGGCCGTCGCCCAAAAAAGCATTCCCGAGATGCTGCCCGGTGGGCCGGGAAACACCGGACCCTCGTGGCAGCAGCAGGTGCTGGCGCGGGGGTGGGGCTTTGCGGTTCTGAGCCCCACCAGCTTCCAGGCGGACAACGGCGCCGGGCTGACCGCCGGCATTGTCGGCCTGGCGAACAAGGGTCAGCCGCGCAAGCTGGACGATTGGGGCACGCTGCGGGCCTGGGCCTGGGGGGCCAGCCGCGCGCTCGATTACTTCGAGACCGACAAGGCCGTCGATGCCAAACAGGTGGGCCTTGAGGGGCACTCGCGCTTTGGAAAGACGGCGCTGGTGACCATGGCCTACGACCCGCGCTTCGCCATCGGCTACATCAGCTCCTCGGGCACTGGCGGGGCCAAGCTCTACCGGCACATCTTCGGCGAGCAGCTCGAGAATCTGGCGGCGGCGGGGGAGTACCACTGGATGGGCGGCAACTTCCTCAAGTATGCCGGGCCGCTAACCCCCGGCGACCTGCCCGTGGACAGCCACGAACTGATTGCGCTGGTTGCTCCCCGCCCGGTGTTTATCGGGGCCGGGACCGCAGCGGGAGACGGATGGGCCGACGCGCGGGGAATGTTCATGGCGGAAGTTGGGGCCGGGCCGGTCTATCGTCTGCTGGGCAAGAAGGATTTGGGAACCGCGGAGTTCCCGCCCATCGAGACGGCCCTGACGGATGGGGAGCTGGGCTTCCGGCAGCATACCTTCGGGCACACGCCCGCGCCGAACTGGCCCACATTCCTCGACTTCGCAAGCAGGTATCTGCATGCGCCGGCAGCACTCAAGACGCCCTAACCTGCATTTCTCACGGCCAGATCGACGCTCTGTAGCGCCGACCTCCTGGTCGGCCGTACTGGCGGCGTCCTCGCCGCCGGAGCAAAGCCCCGTACATCGAAACCGTTTGCGCACACCGTGACGGAGCAAACCGTGTCCGGCGTGGGTCGGGAGACCCACGCTACAGCCGGCCAGGAGGCCGGCGCTACAAACTAGTTGACGCCCCTTGTGAGAAATGCGGTCTAGAGCTGCTTCGACATGACAATGCAGTGGCATTCGACGCCGGGCTTCAGCGGCCGGGATGAGTGAAACTCCTCTGTGCCGGTTTCGACGTATCCGAATTTGCGGTAGAGGGGCGGCAACTCGGGGCGCATACTCAGGACGAGAATGTCCACGGCCTGGCAACCATGGCGGCGCAAGCGATCCTCGGCTGCCTCAACCATCCTGCGCCCAAGGCCCGCGCCCTGCGAAGCGGGGTCTACGGCGAGCTGCCCGAGGTAGCCGCGCTCGCCTCTGACCTCGGTATAGACACAGGCAAGAGGCCGGCCGGAATCGTCCTCGGCCACCAGAATCGCGCCCTTCCGCATCATGGCGCCCAGCCGCTCCTCGTCGGTGCGCGTGCCTTCGAAAAAGGTCTCGATGGAGTAGGCGGAGTTGATGAGCTGAATCAGCCGGTCTCTGTCCGCATCGGAAGCCGGGCGAACATGGATGGCGGAAGTGAGATCGGAGGCGAAGACTGCTTGCTGGGTCATTGGTCTCAATCGGGGCCGGGAGTCGAACGGTACCGGGGCGGCCTTTCCCCATAGTGCAATTCTAGGTTCAAGAATTCAGAAACGCGGGCTTGGCAGGGGACTTTTCGCATTAACCTGATATTCTTGACGCGCACAGGGAATGAGGTATTGCATGGCAACGGTAACATTGGTTTTTGCGGTTCTGCTTGCAGGTTTGGGTTTGGGCGGGTACCTGGGTACCGGCAGCGTGCACCCGACCGCGCTGATCCCGGCCGGGATTGGAATCGCAATGGGGGTGTTCGGATTCCTGGCAATGAGTCCCCACGAGGGGCGCCGCAAGCTGTTCATGCACATCAACGTGGCCATCGCAGTGCTGGGCTTTGCGGGAGCGCTGGTTCAAATGTACCGCGGCCTGGCGTCCGGCAAGGAGCTGGACATGATTGCACTGGCCGCGCAGCTGGCGATGGCCTGGCTGTTGCTCATATACGTGATCCTGTGCGTGCGCTCTTTCATGGCCGCGCGGGAGTCGCAAGTGATTGCCATGCGGAAGGAGCCTGAGTAGCGCATGGGCGCCATGCGCGGCGGCGCGATGGGCATGAGCATGCGCGCCGAGCGCACGCCGCATGGGCGCGGAGCGCGCGCGGGGCCAGGCGGATTTGCCCAAGCGCAAGCCCGACCTGAAGAAGCTGTGGCCGCAGGTGTGGGCGCTGGTGGCGCCGCGCAAGGGGCTGCTGCTGGCCGGCATGGGGCTGATGGCCATCAACCGCGTGGCCGGCCTGGTGCTGCCCTATACATCGAAGCCGCTGCTGGACAAGGTGCTCTCGCCGCAGCATCCGCACCCCGAGCTGCTGCCCCGCATCATCGCGCTGGTCTTTTCGGCCATGGTGGTGCAGGCCATCACCTCGTTCTCGCTCACGCAACTGCTCTCCAAGGCCGGCCAGCGGCTGATTGCCGAGATGCGCCGCCAGGTGCAGCGGCATGTGGGCCTGCTCTCCGTGGCCTACTACGACGAGAACCGCACCGGCACGCTGGTGGCGCGCATCATGACCGACGTGGAAGGCGTGCGCAACCTGGTGGGCACCGGGCTGGTGGAGTTTGTGGGCGGCCTGCTGACCGCGGTGCTGGCTTTCATCTATCTGCTGCATCTGAGCGTCACGGTCACGCTGACGGTCTTCTCCGTGATGGGCGCGTTCGTCTTCGTCCTGCAATACGGCTTCAAGATGATCCGGCCCATCTTCCGCGAGCGGGGCAAGATCAATGCGGAGGTTACCGGCCGGCTGACCGAGTCGCTGGGCGGCGTGCGGGTCATCAAGGGCTATCACGCCGAGGAGCGCGAGGCCGGAGTCTTCGCCGCCGGCGTGGAGCGGCTGCTGGCCAACGTGATGAAGTCGCTGACCATGACCAGCGCGCTCTCGCGCCGCATCCACCACGGTGCTTGGGGCTGGTCTCGTCGCTGGTGATGTGGCTCGGCGGGCCATCGCGTGCTGGGCAACACCTGGACGGTCGGCGACTACTTCAGCTACAACATGTTTCTCGCCTTCATGATTGCGCCGGTCTTCCAGATCGTGAACATCGGCACGCAGTTGACCGAGGCCTTTGCCGGCCTCGACCGCACCAACGAGATCATGGCCGAGCTGGAAGAGAACCAGAGCCCCGGGCGCACGGTGAAGATGCCGCCCATCCAAGGCACGGTGCGCTTTGAGGATGTGGAGTTTGCCTACGATCCGGACAAGCCGGTGCTGCACGGCATCAGCTTTGTGGCCGAGCCGGGAACGGTGACCGCGCTGGTGGGCTCGTCGGGATCGGGCAAATCCACCATCATCAGCCTGCTGTGCGCCTTCCACACGCCCACCAAGGGCCGCGTGGTGGTGGACGATGTGGACCTGGCGCAGGTGGACCTGAACACCTTCCGCTCGCAGTTGGGCGTGGTGCTGCAGGACTCGTTTCTCTTCGACGGCACGATTCGCGAGAACATTCTGTTTTCGCGGCCCGATGCCACCGAGGAGCAGTTTCTCTTTGCCTGCCGCACGGCGCGCGTGGACGAGTTTGCCGAGCGCTACCCGGATGCCTACGACACGATCGTCGGCGAGCGCGGCGTGAAGCTGTCGGGCGGGCAGCGGCAGCGGCTTTCCATCGCGCGCGCGCTGCTGGCCGAGCCGCGCATCCTCATTCTCGACGAGGCCACCAGCTCGCTGGACTCCGAGTCGGAGGCGATGATTCAGGCCGGGCTGAACCAACTGATGCAGGGGCGCACGACCTTCGTAATCGCCCACCGGCTTTCGACCATCCGCCGCGCCGACCAGATCCTGGTGGTCGAGCAGGGACGCATCGTGGAGCGGGGCAACCATGCGGAGCTCTTCGCGCTGGGCGGGCGCTACTACGACCTCTACACGCGCCAGCACGGGCTGGAGGCAAATCTCTTTCTGGCGCCGGGCGAGGGAGACGTGGTGCCGGGGAACGAATCCTGATCGCCGGTCCCGCACGGCACATCATGACAAACGAAGAGATGGGCGGGCTCGGCACTTTGGAATTCGCTGTCAGGGGAACCTGCTAGAGACTCTAATGAGACTGCAAAACGTGTCAGGGCACGACTTCAGTCGTGCCGAATGAGCAACAGAATCTCGGAGGGCTTTAGCCCCTGCGGTTTTGTTTTCAGTAGTTTGCAAATCCGCAGCGGCTAAAGCCGGAATCTAAATTGGCCGTTTGCGGCACGACTGAAGTCGTGCCCTGACACAATCCAAAGCCTGAAGGCAATTTTGCAAGAGGCTCATGCGGAAGGCGGATGGCCATAGGCAAGCCCCTGCTGCAAAGAGGGTTGGAGGGGAATAGAGTGTAGTCAGGCGGGATTGCTCAGCCCACAGCTCGGGATGCGCAAGGCGTCCGCCGCTCCTCAATAGCTCGACAACTCCTGGACATCACAGGAAGAAACACGCAAGATGGGGTAGAGAATTGCCGGAGTACATCCATTTTCCAGTCAAGACGCAGCCGCCGCGGTCTCGCCGCCGCGGCTTGTTTTTCGTTGTCGCCGCAGTAGCTTTGGTCGTCTTTGGAGGCCGCACCGCGCTCTCCTATTGGGTCGATCTGCTATGGTTCCGCTCGCTCGGATACGGAGAGGTCTTCTGGAAGACACGGGGCATGGAGTGGGGGGTCTTCGCGGGCTTTGCCGCCGTCACATTCCTGATTCTCTTCGGCGCGTTCTTGGCTCTCAAGCGGGCGCACAGCGCCGATCTGCCGAGCGATCACACGATTTATATCGCCGGGAATGAGATCAAGCTCCCCGTGGCTTCCGCTCTGCGCCTTATCGCGGGCATCATCTCGGTGGTCATTGCGCTGGCCACCGGGGCCGCGATGGAGGCGCAGTGGCCTACGCTGGCGCTGTACTGGTATGCGCCGGCCACGGGAGGCGTTGCCGACCCGATCTTCGGCCTGCCGCTGAACTTCTATCTCTTCACGCTGCCCGCCTGGCATCTGCTCATCGGCTGGCTGCTGACGCTCGCCGTGCTCGGTTGCGTCCTGGCCGTTATTTTCATCCTGATTACAGGCGGAAGCCGTGTCCTCGGCGGGCGCTTCGGCAGCGCCATCAGGCCGCCTTGGGGCGGGCTCTCCGTCGCGGTTGGGATATTCCTGTTCATCCTGGCGCTGCATGTTTACGTTGGCCGGTTCGACCTCCTCTTCGAGCACCATACAATCTTCGATGGGGTCACCTACACGGACGCGCACGTCACGCTCACCGGCCTGCTGGTTGTCTGCTGGGCGCTGCTGCTGGGAGCGGCGATCGCGCTTGGGGGCGCTGCCTTCAAGCCGCGCGGCCGCTGGCTGGCCGCGGCCATCGTTCCGGCCGGGGTCTGTTACGTCGCGGTAGGAATGGCCGGCTGGTACGTCACCAGTTTTCTGGTCAAGCCCAACGAGCTGGATCGCGAGAAGCCCTATATCGCCAATAACATCCAGATGACGCGGCAGGCCTACGGCCTGGACCGCTTCGCGCAGCGGGAGTTTCCCGCCGAGACGACCGTGGGCGCAACCGACCCGGCCAACAACCAGCCTACGCTTCAGAACATCCGGCTGTGGGACGTGCAAGCGCTGCAGGATACACTGCGCCAGATCCAGGAGATTCGCACCTACTACGACTTTCCCGACATCGACATCGATCGCTACCAGATCGACGGCTCAGTTGCGCGAGGTGATGCTGGCCGCGCGCGAACTGAACGTGGACAAACTGCCCGAGAGCAGCCGCAACTGGATCAACGACAAGCTCATCTACACCCACGGCTACGGGATCACGATGAACCCCGTGAACGGCTTCACGGCCGGAGGGATTGCCCACGCTGCTGCTGAGCAACATGCCGGTGCAGAGCACGGCGCCCGGCCTCAGCGTAACTCGGCCGGAGATCTATTTCGGCGAGATGACCAACACCGATGTCTATGTGAAGACCCGGCAGCAGGAGTTCAACTACCCCGAGGGCCAGACCAACAACCTCGCCTCGCTACGAGGGCAGCGGCGGCATCGTCGTGGGCGGCTTCCTGCGCCGCATCCTGCTGGCGTTCGACCGCGGCGATCTGGCCAAGCTGCCGTTCAGCGACGATGTGAATGCCGCAGAGCCGATTGCTGATGCGGCGCAACGTGCGCGATCGCGTGGCGGCCCTGGCGCCGTTCCTCACCTTCGATCAGGATCCCTACATCGTGGTCGGCGACGACGGCCGGCTCTCCTGGGTCATGGATGCCTTCACCTCTTCGGACACCTATCCCTACTCGACGCATTACACGCTCGGCAACGAGCCCATCAACTACATGCGCAACAGCGTGAAGGCGGTGGTGGACGCCTACGACGGAACGACCACGTTCTATGTCTTCGACAGCGAAGATCCGATTCTGGCCGCTTATCGCGGCATCTTTCCCGGCTCTGTTCAAGGATGCCGCGGCAATGCCGGCCTGGCTGCGCAAGCACGTCCGCTATCCCGAGCTGCTGCTGAGCCTGCAGGCGGAGGTGTACGGCCTCTATCACATGACGAATCCCGAGGTCTTCTACAACCGCGAGGATCTTTGGACGGTGGCCACCGAGACTGGGTTGGGCGAAGGCGGCGAGCAAGCCACGCAGGCGATGAAGCCGAACTTTGTGCTGATGAAGCTGCCGGGAGAGGCGGGCCTGGAGTTTGTCGAGATTCTGCCCTTCACGCCCGCCAGCCGCAACAACCTGATCGGCTGGATTGCCGGGCGCAGCGACGGAGCGAACTACGGCAAATCGGTGGTCTACGACTTTCCCAAACCAAACTGGTGGATGGGCCGCAGCAGATCGAGGCGCGCATCGATCAGAATGCGCAGCTTTCAGGGCAACTGACGCTGTGGAATCAGCAGGGGTCGCACGTGCGCCGCGGCAGCCTGCTGGTGATTCCGTGCGGGCGAGCGCTGCTGTACGCGGAGCCGATCTATCTGCAGGCGGAACGCAGCCCCATGCCGGAGCTGCGCCTGGTGGTGCTGGCGCTGCAAGACCGGCTGGCTTACGCGCCGACCTTCGAGGCCGCGCTGGCGTCTCTTTTCGGCTCGGAGGCCTCGTCGCTCAGCTTCAGCGAAGCGCCCCGGGGCGCGCCAGAGGCTGGCGGAGCGCCGAAACCCGCGGAAGAGCGGGACGCGCTCATCGCCCAGGCCGGGAGGGACTTCTCTGAGTACCAGCGCCTCACTTCGGAAGGCAAGCTGGGCGAGGCCGGCCAGAAGCTCGACAATCTCAAGAGAGTGCTCGACCAGCTGAACAACCATTCAAAATAGTCTTCCGTGCGCCCGCGCAGGCTCCTCTTGATACCTCGGCTGCCCTGCCGGGGACTACCTGCATTTCTTACGGCCAGATCGACGCTCTGGCCAGATCGACGCTCTGTAGCGCCGACCTCCTGGTCGGCTGTACTGGCGGCGTCCTCGCCGCCAGAGCATAGCCTCGTTCATTTATGCCGTTTGCACACACCGTGACGCAGCAAACAGTGTCCGGCGTGGGTCGGGAGACCCACGCCACAGCCGGCCGGGAGGCCGGCGCTACAAATCTCATTGACGCGCCATGTGAGAAATGCGGGCTAAGGCGAGGAGCAAGTCTCGACGATGCGCTCGCTTTCTCGATGAGCGGGTTGCACGGAGGCTTTCGCTGGAGATTGGCCTGGCCGGACTCGGAAAGATCTGCGGTCAAGCCGCCCAATGGCCTGGCGCGGGAGAATGCGGCGAAAACGAGACAGGCTCCGCCGCGGCCCAAAATGGGTCAACGGCGCGGTCTCGCCCGCCGAGATAGGAGTCGGCCGCGATGGAGCAGTTTTTACCGAAGTGTCCAACTTCTACCCACTTTGTGCGCAGAAGATTGCACGTCCGTAACCCAGAGTGCCCATTTTTCCCAATGTTTACGTGAAAACCGTTCGGCATTCAGATTGCAATAGTGTTTAAGTACCAAACACCCAACGCCGTTGCGGCGGGTGTTGGCGGCACTCTCGGGTGACGGTGGCGAAAGCCGCCTGGATCTTGCGGTTGTGGCCAAAATGCCACAGATCGCATTCCACGGCAGGCGCCGGCAGTTGGAGTTGGGCACATGCGTCGAGACTTGGCAAGGGCGGGCGACAGGCGGGTGAGGCAGCGCTTCCACCTGAATGCGCCCCTCATCATGATGATCGGAGACCGTGAGGTTTCGGCCTATACCCGGGATCTGACCAACCGCGGAGTCTATTTCTATCTGGGCTCCGACGACATGGCTTTGGTCGATCGCGATTTCGACTTTACGCTCGAGTTGCCTCCGGAGATTACCCTTTCGACCTGTTGCGTGATTCAGTGCCGGGGACGGACAGTGCGCAAAGAGCCCGCTTCGAGGGAGTTGACAGGGGTAGCCGCGGAGATTCTCGATTATTCGATCGTCAAGGAGCCTGCGATCAGGGCTTAGAGCTTGCGCATCCCAAGCACGCGATGGTCAACCAGCCAGCTCTTCAGCACATAAACAAGCCTGTTGTTACTGCCAGGATCGGTTGGCAAAAGGAAGAACCCCGGGTCAACTAGATAGCGAATGGAGTTGTAGACGATTCCCTCCATCACTTCGCCATCCAGAAACTGGACTCGCATCCAAATGCCATGGACGATGGGCGCCCGGGTGTGGAAGTTGAGATCCTTGTGATCCGAGTTTCCGTTGAAGCTGTTGACGTAGAAGACAGCCTTGACGTCCTTGAAAGCGACCTCTTCGACAACATCGGAATCGAGAAGGCGAACACGGATCGTTTCGGGCGAACCCTGGGGAGCGTCGCCCAGCAGCCCTTCAATCGTGTCGGAGGCGGGCGACTCCAGGTACCCCTTGAGCGTTCCGGTGCCGAACTGGATTACAACCTTTTCCGATTTTGTCGCAACAGTGTCGATCATAGACGTACGAACTCTTTCACGGTGTCGTTTGAGGCAGCTTGATGGACCAGCGCTGAGGTTCAATCATCATGCTAGATTGGTTGCAATGAGGCCAATCCCAGTTTAGGGCCACTTCCGTGGCTCGTTCGTAACCAGCCCGGCAGTACCGATGTGCGGAAGGCCGGGACAAGAGAAAGAAATGCGAGGCCCCGAACTTCCCCAATACCGTCACGATCGATCCGCTCAGGGCAAGTTACCGCCAGCGCCGCCCGCAATTTCGGCTTCTCGGTGAAGGGCGAGGGCATCGTGCAACCCTCGATCTTCACCGCGCCGGGCTAGAGCACAATCTTCTACGATCCCGACAAAAAACGGCAATCCGGCAACCCGGCCATGCTTATTGTGCGCGGGCGAGGCTGCGCCGTTTCTGCGGAGGAATGAGATTGTACTGCTTTATTTTGTACAGCAGCGCCTTGTAGCTGATCTGTAGATCGTTTGCTGCCGCCTTGCGGTTCCACCCAGTACCCTCGAGGGTTTGCGCGATAGCGGCAGACTCAGCGCCGCCCTTCAAGTTTCGCACCATGTGCTTCAAGCCTCCCTCGCCGCCGTTCTCTTCCACGCCGGAGTCGGGCGCTTCCGTGCTTTGCCTGGGTCTCAGCTCTTCGATGATTGCCTGCTCATCGGCTAGAACCAGGTAGCGCTTGATCGTGTTCTCCAATTCGCGCAGATTGCCCGGCCACGAGTGGCTGGCGAGAGCCTCGAGAAGCGCGTCCGAAATCGGCAACGGAGCGCACTCGTACTTGGCCGCCACCTTGCGCATGAAGTGCTGGGAGAGGATGGGAATCTCATCCACGCGTTCGCGCAGAGGGGGCATCTTCACGGTAAAGCCATTCAGCCGGTAGTAAAGATCCTCTCGAAATATCTTCTGTGCAATAGCCGCCTTGATGTCGATGTTGGTTGCGGCAATCACGCGAACATCCACCTTGACACTGGAGCGGCTGCCCAGCCGTGAAAAGCTGCCGTCCTGGAGAACCTGTAGCAGCTTCGCCTGCAAGGCGCTCGGCATTTCGCCAATCTCGTCCAGCAAGATGGTGCCGCTATTGCAGATTTCGAACTTGCCGGGCTTGGACTTGACGGCCCCGGTAAAAGCCCCTTGCTCGTATCCGAAGAGTTCGCTTTCAAGCAGATCCAAGGGCATTGCCGCGCAATTGACCTTCAAGAAGGGGCGCTGGCTACGGGCCGACAACTTGTGGATCAGCATGGCCGCGACTTCCTTGCCGGTGCCGCTCTCTCCAAGGATCAGGATGGGGATGTCGGCGCGGGCTACCAGGACGCACTGGGACTCGAGCTCCCGCATCCGCTTGCTGCATCTGACGAAGGATGTGTTCTCATCGAGCGGGATTTCCGTAATGTCGGCGTCGTCCGGCGGCTTCCCCACCTCTCTGAGACACTGTTCGACGGCACGGTCTATATCGCACTTTCTAAATGGCTTGAGAATCACGTCCGTGGCCCCCGCGCGAAAGGCCACCATCATCTCCTGGAGTTCCGCGGAGCAAGAGAGCATGACGATGGGGAGCGCCGGCGCCAGCGCGCGAATCTTCCTCAGCAGGCCAAGAGCGTTCTCTTCCGTCTCGTCCATGCCGGTGTGCCAGTCCATCAGGAGCAGGTCGGGCAAAGGAGACTCTTTCAGGCTCTGGATCAGCTTCACGGCCTCGGTAAACAGGCTCACGCTGAAGCTCGCAGCGAGAATTCCGCGAATGTAATTCAGGATTGCGGCGTCTGCGTCGAGCACGGCCACTTGATGGCGGCGTTTGCTTTCTTTCTTCGGCGCTCTGCGCGGCTTGTTCGCCATCCCTCGGCCTCTCTCTTTCGTCCCTTGCCCCAAGGGCTGGGCAGGGAACACGGAAAGCCTGATTCTATCCCAGATAGGAAACAAAGTTCCACTGGAACATGGTAAATTATTTCGCTATTTGTGCAAACATTTACACATTTACTCGTCTGCTAGCACCTGCTTGGTTAACCCTTGCAGGATTCCAAAGCCAAGAATGAGGACGAGTTGCGCCCATTTTGCGCGGTTGCGGCGAGCCGACCTCTGGTACGGGAAGCTCCAGCATAATTCGCTCCTGGGATGAAATCAAGTCCCAGCCCAACAAATCTCGAAGGGAACGTCCCACTAGCTGGACAATTCCCGAATCGGAGGGCTTCGATCCGGCGCGAGTTCTCCGCAAGCTGCTTGGCGCAGCCGGCACTGAGTCTGGCCCCACAAAGGTTTGGCCCCACAATTGCGTGTACAGAGTGGGCAACTTGCTCCAAGCCGGACAGAGAATGGCTCGCACACGATCAACCGAATTTGTCGATATTCGCGCTTTGCCGCCGATGAATGTGATCTTCGGACAGTCGTCGACGATGGCTCTAGCCCGGCTAAAGCTGGAACGGACGGCGCAGTCGACTGTTCCGATTCTCCTGCAAGGCGAAAGCGGCACGGGCAAGGATATCCTTGCCAAGTTGTTGCATGCGCGGTCCAGCCGGTCGAAGGCTGGCTGGGTCAAGGTCACTTGTCCGGCCATTCCGCATTCGCTCATCGAGTCGGAACTCTTTGGCTATGAGCGGGGAGCCTTCACAGGCGCGTATACCACCAAGCGCGGCCGCCTCGAATTGGCTCATCTAGGAACCCTGTTTCTGGACGAAGTGGGCAGTTTGGACTTGTCTGTGCAGGCCAAGCTGTTGCAAGTGTTACAGGATGGTACGTTTACGCGCGTGGGGGCGCAAGAGCCCAAGCGAGTGAATACGCGGATCATCTGCGCAGCCAACGGAAACCTGCGGCAGCAGACCGAGGATGGCAGCTTCCGGCTTGATTTCTTTTACCGCATCAACGCCGTGACCATCGACCTGCCGCCGTTGCGCCAGCGAGCCGCCGACATCCCCGTTCTGGTCGACTACTTTCTGGCGCTTCACTCGAAGGGGTATCGTCTCAACCCGAAGCCGCTTTCGCGCGAAATCATCCGCCTGATGAAGCGTTACAGCTGGCCGGGAAACATTCGGCAACTCGAGAACATGATCAGCAGCTATGTCCTGATCGGTAACGAGGAGGCCCTGGCGGCGGAACTGGCTTCTTATACTCCGGCCACCTTGATTCCCGAGATCGACTTGGCCAAGCCCATCTCGCTCAAGGAGATTACCAAGGCCGCCACCAAGGGACTGGAGCGGGAGATCGTGCTGAAGGTGCTGGAAGCCAATGGCGGAAGTCGCCTGAAGACGGCCAAATGGCTCAATATCAGCTACAGATCGCTGCTTTACAAGCTCCAGGAATCGAGGGCCTGCGAGCAGAAAGACGAGCAGGCGGAGAATGGGCCTTCGAGCGCAGAGACGAGCTGACAGGCTGGCGGTGAATCTCTAACCTGAGCGCGCGGGCGGGGCTATTTGCGCGCGCACGATGCGGCATCGCCGAAGCGATCGAACGGGCTAACGCGCGCCGCGGAAGGTGGGCGTTGACCGTGCGGCGCTCTCAAATGGTAGTCTGTGGCCTGACAAGAGAGGCCGCAGTGCATGGCTCCATGAGACCCATGCAAATTGGAAAGCCGCCCAAGGACCTATGGGGAAATCGATCCTGCCCGCTCAAGAGAAGCTGCTGAAGAATGACCTATTAACGCAACCGGCGCCCTGGCGTGCCGCGGAGTTGGCGATTGTCGTCCCCACCCTGAACGAACGCCCGAATATCGCGCCCTTGCTGGAGCGCCTGAAAGACACCCTGACAGGCGTGGCGTACGAAGTGATCTTCGTGGATGACGATTCGACGGACGGCACCCCGGAAGCAGTTGGCGCGATCAGCCAGACGGCGCCGAATGTCCGCCTTATCCAGAGGATCGGGCGGCGCGGACTGGCCTCAGCCTGCATCGAAGGAATGCTGGCCACCAGCGCGCCGTACGTCGCGGTGATGGATGCGGACCTGCAGCACGATGAGTCGGTTCTTCCGCAGATGTGGGAGAGGATTCGCTCCGGTCAATTCGATCTGGTGATTGGCAGCCGCCATGCCAGCGGTGGCAGCATGGGCGAGTTTTCGCGCGGGCGGGTCGCGCTCAGCAACCTGGGGCTGAGGGTAAGCAAGCTGGTGAGCAAGCACGATCTGGGCGATCCCATGAGCGGCTTCTTCGTCGTCACGCGGGAGTTTATCGACCGCGTTGTGAGGAGGACGACCGGCGTGGGCTTCAAGATTCTGCTGGACATGGTGGCCTCTTCACCCACTCCCGTGCGATTTACAGAAGTTCCTTTTACCTTCCGCACCCGCCAGTTGGGACAGAGCAAGCTGGATATGAATGTCGGCCTCGAGTATCTTTTTCTAGTCGCCGACAAGCTGATCGGGCGATGGATTCCAGTGCGGTTCATTCTCTTTTGCCTGGTTGGAACGCTCGGCGTCGGTCTCCATCTTGGAGTGCTTTACCTCCTGTATCGCGTTTTCGGCGCCAGCTTCGGCGCCGCGCTCCTGACCGCTATCGGAATCGCAATGGTGGTGAACTTCGCAGTCAATAACGCGATCACCTACCGGGACCAGCGGCGGCGCGGCTGGGGCTTTCTCGCAGGCCTCTGTCTCTTTGTTCTTGCCTGCTCGGTGGGCAGTTTCAGCAACTACGCTATCGCGCAGTCGCTGCTGGCCCGCGGAGTGTGGTGGCCGCTGGCGGGGTTCTGCGGCCTGGCCGTGGGTTCGGTCTGGAACTTCGCCGTCAGCTCCGTCTTGACTTGGCGGGCAACGAGGCGGCGCTGAACTCCGATTGACGAACAGCCTGAGCAAAGGACGCCCCCGCCCAGAGTCTCAGCTCGCGTCAGCTGGTCTCTGTGGCCGCACGGCGGTTGGACAAGAGCGACTCGAATATCGCAACAAGTTCAGCCGCAACGGCGCTCCAGCTTCGGCTGCCGTGGGCGGAGATGGCCGCGGCGTCCCAACTTCTGTCAAGAACCGAAGCCAGGGCTAGAGCCAACGCGGCCGGATCGCGCGGTGGCACAAGGCATCCGCAGTCGCCGCTCATGATCTCCGGAATGCCACCCACATCTGTCGCAACAACGGGACGCCCGGAAGCGAGCGCCTCCAGAACCACGTTGGGGCAGCCTTCCATATAACTTGGCAAGGTGACCAGGTCGGCCGCCGCCATCCAGACGGCAACATCGTCCGGGGCGCAGCCGGGCAGCGCGTGGATATAACTGCCGGCATCTCTGGCTTGAATGGCGCTCTCGATCATGGGCCTGTCCGGTCCCTCGCCGACCATATACACATGCAGGTTGGGGCGCTCAGGACGCAGCGCAGCCGCCGCTTCAACCAATTCGCGCAGGCCCTTCTTCACGTCCATCCGCCCGATGTAGACCACGGCCTCCGCGGCTGGATCGATATGCAGCCGCAGCCTCGCCTCCAGGCGGTCCCTGGGGCAAAAGACGGAGAGGTCGCAGCCATTGAGGATGGCGCGTGTCTTCAGCGGCGAGGCGCCCATGGCGACGGCCTTGGCTCGCAAGTCGCCGCTGACCGTAACCACGAAGTCGGCTTCGCGCAGAACCGCGCGCGTGTGCCTAGCCGAGATGGGATCGCCGATCCGGTTGATATCGGAGCCGATGCTCATGGCCACGACCGGAACGGAGAGGACTTTACCGATCTTCAGTGCGGCGTATCCATCGGGGTAAAGGAAGCAACTGAAGATGATATCGGGGGCAAAGGCGCGCACGTGAGGCAGCAGAACGCGGGCCGCCATCTGCCCGTTGAATGGCCGGGAAACCAGGGGCAGCGCGGGATAGTCGTAGTAGCTCACCTTCACATCCGGCGGCCTATATGCAGGATCGAGCTTGTCGTAACTCCGGCTCCGCGGCTTGAGCCACCGCGGATACGCAGCGTTGGGATAGAAGACTTGCACCTCGGCTTCGCGGGCGATCACCCGCAGCGTCTGATAAGCCGACCGGCCCTGCCAAGGCTCCGCCGAACTGGGGAAATAGCGCGTGATGACGGCGATCTTCATTCTTCAGCCCTCGCCACGACTCGGTTGGAAACAATCCGGTTTTTCTCGAGGATAGCCTCGAACTCGAAGCTGATAGCTCCCCACGAAAACTCTTTTTGCGCGCTCTCCAGCGCATTGTGCGCCATTGCGCTCCGCGCCGCATCGTCTGAGAGCAAACGAACGCAGGCAGCGGCAAAGCTGCCCGGATCATCGGCGAGCACGATGTCCGTTCCGTCCTGGTAGTGCAACCCCTCCGCGCCCACCGTCGTCGAAACGACAGGGACACCCGCCGCCATGCACTCATAAATCTTCAATCGGGTTCCTCCGCCGATGCGGATAGGCACGACTGAAATCTTGGACCCCCAGAGATAGGGCCGCATATCTTCGACTTTGCCGGTCACAAATACGCCCGCGAGCCCCTGAACCGCCCTTAACACCTTGGCATCGGGCGAACGTCCCGCTATGGTGAAGGTCGCGTCAGGCAACTTATCGCGGATCAAAGGAAGTATCTCCGACAGGAAATACAACACAGCATCCACATTCGGCATCCAATCCATCGATCCGCAAAAGACAATGTCCGACAGATAAGAAGCAACGCCGCGCGGCGCAAAGTACTCTGCATCGACTCCGGTGGGAACATCGGTAACAGTCTCAATTCCGAACATCCGCTTCATTCTACTAGCGTCAATCTTCGAAACCGCGATCACGTGCTTCGCCGCCCGGCATATCCTCCTCTCATAAGCCTCCATCTTCTGGGCCTGCAGATGAAAGAAGAGCCGTTTCAGCAAAGAGCGGCTCTGCTCGGCGTGCCGCTGCCAAATCGTTGTCTCCACATTGTGCTGAAAAAGCACGCACTGTCCCATATCGGTCAAGTTCGGAGCGGCTGCCAGAAAATCACATACAATCGACTCGTAATTCTCCGCTGCAATCAAGGCGTCGATCTTCCGCTTGAACTTCCTCGAGCAATGGCGGGATACCGCCATCGGCACAGTTCTGAAAATGCTGTTCGCAAGCTGAAAAAGAAACCGAAGGGACCCTCTGCTCGGAGCGTATTGTTCCACCGAAAAGTGGCGTGTCGAGTATTCCGAGCTGCGCCGAGGGCCCTCGATATTGCGGGGATCGCTAAGCGCGGCGAAGTGGATCTCATGCCGTTTGTGCAGTTCCTTCAGTGTGCCGAGGGTGCGAATCTGACCCCCGCGATCGGTCGGATGCAGGAAAGATGGGCAAATCCAGAGGATCTTCATCGTTGCAATCTAACTCCATGCCAGAGTCTTAACGGAGCAACAGCTTCATCGGCACCCACAAGCCCATGATAAACTACCCTCGAATGAAGGTGTGTCGAACGGCATGAAGAGCAAAAAGAACGTAATTGTGCTTGGCCTTGGATACGTCGGCTGCGTAAGCGCCGCCTGCCTTGCCGAGATTGGGCACAGCGTGCTCGGGGTTGATCGCGACCTCGGCAAGGTGGAGGCAGTACGAGAAGCGCGATCGCCGTTTTTCGAGGCCGGGCTGGACCCTATCATTCAGAGAAACGTTGCAGCGGGACGGCTGAAGGCCGGGGTACTCGATGAAGCGGCTCTCGATGCGGCGGATGTGGTGATGCTTTGCGTCGGAACTCCCTCGCAGGCAAACGGGAACATCGATCTCAGCCACTTGCGCCGAGTCTGCGAAGAGATCGCGGCCATGCTTCGGCCCAGAAAAAAGCGCCTAATCGTTACCGTTCGCAGCACTGTCTTCCCAGGAACCTGCGAGAGCCTTCTTGTGACCGTTTTCGCCCACAGAGAGGATGTGGACATCGTCTCCAATCCTGAATTCTTGAGAGAGGGCACCGCCATAGGCGACTTCATGGAGCCGTCACTGCTGGTTGTCGGCGGGAGTACGGATGAGGCCGCGCAGACCGTGGCCGGTTTATATGCCGGCCTTCCCGGCGAAGTCTCTATCGTCTCGTTGCGCACCGCCGAGATGATCAAGTACGCCTGCAATGCCTTTCACGCGCTGAAGATCGGCTTCGCAAACGAGATTGGTTCGCTCGCCTTGAATCTTGGGGTTAGCCCCGACCAGGTGATGGCCACCATGTGCCAGGATACCAAGCTGAATATTTCCACGGCTTATCTCAAGCCGGGCTTCGCCTTCGGCGGATCGTGCCTTCCAAAGGATCTGCGCGCCCTCACCTTCCGCGCCTCCAGGCTCGATTTGAAACTGCCGCTGCTGGAGTCCATGCTGCCATCCAACGACGAGCATCTCAAACGCAGCATCCATCGGGTGCTGGAGCTGCCTGGCAAGCGGATCGGCATCTACGGACTGGCCTTCAAGGAAGATACTGACGATCTCCGGGAAAGCCCGGTGATTGCGATTATCGAGCATCTGATCGGCAAGGGCCGGGCGGTGAGAATATTCGACCCGCATATCCAGCTCGACGAGATATATGGTAGCAATCTCAGCTTTGTTGTTTCAGCGCTTCCTCACATCGGCAGGCTCCTGACGCGCAGTTTGGACAGCCTGATCGTTGACTCAGACACGCTTGTTATCGCGCAAAAGCCAGGGCCCGCTACAAAGGCACAGATGGCGGCCAGCGGGCTGCCCCTGCTTGATCTCACCAAACTCACACTCAAGGCCTCAACGGCGACTGAAGTATGAGAATCAGGATAGCTCGGTGCTTCTTTAGCCTCCGTTGGCGTCCTCTTGGGCATGGCTTTCGGTCATGCAACTTCTCAGAATCAGGCAACAGGAGGGGTCAAAGAATTGTGTATCTCAGACATGAGGAACAGCCATGGATCTAAAACTCTGGTGGGCTGTGACGCGTCAACGGACGCTTGAAAACAGATGGGTCGTGCATTCAGGGCTTGCTCTGTTCGCCTTGTTTGGATTTGTCCAAGCGATTGCTCAAAGGCGGAGAGGCGCGATAAAGGCCCTCTCCCAGGTGCACCGCGCGACGCGAATTCAATGGTTCAGGGGCCTCGTGGAACCCTACATAATAGCGAATCGAGCGGCGCTCTTTGCCCACCCGCCCCTGCCGTCTAAAACGGATTTGAGGACTTGCTTCGGTAATCGCCTCATGGTGCTGAAAGCACCGGCGGCCGGCGGTGAGAAGGGCGTACTCTTCGTTATGGTCGACGATACGATCCGCGCGCTTCTTTCCGGCATGAACCTCCCCGCGCTTCTCAAGGACTATACTCTCGTCTTTGAACCGTCCTGGTCGGGCTACTGTCATTCATATCTTCTGCAATACACGCATTGGCCCGAGGAGATTTTCATCCTTTCGGCCGAAGAGAATGACTTTGCCTTCATGAAACGGCTTGGCTCGAACTTGGTTCCGGTCGCCCTGGGCCCATGCGATTGGGTCGATCCGCGCGCCGCCGAACCTTACCTGAACAATCCTAAGGAGTTCGATATAGTCATGAACTCGAACTGGGGCGCCTGGAAGCGCCATTACGTTTTGTTTCGTATGCTCCGAAGTGCAAAGACACGTTACCGGGTCGCATTGGCCGGCTTTTCACTGGAGCGGCAAGACCCAATGCGATATTGAACGGCTGGCGAATTATTACGGTGTTTCTCACCAAATTACCTTCTTCGATTGGGTTCCATACGACCGGATAATGGATATTACATGCAGATCGAAGGTGTCGATCCTATTAAGTCTTAAGGAAGGAAGCAATCGCGCAACCGCGGAGAGCATATTTTGCAATGTGCCGGTCGTGGTTCTCGCGGATCACGTTGGCGGCATCCGAAAGAACGTTGTGCCGGAAACGGGTCTTCTGGCAGAGGAGCGCCATTTGGAATCCGCGATTGCTCATCTGATTCAAAGCGGCATCAATCCCAGGAAATGGGGGCTGGACCACATCTCGTGTTTCAAATCGACAGAGAGCCTGAACTCGATCTTGAAGGAACATGCTCTGCGACAGGGGCGGCCATGGACTCAAGACATAGCGGTGAGGTCGAATAGCCCTGAGTCGAGTTACGCAAGCGCCGAGGATGCCGAACGCCTTTCATCCTGGAACAATGGATTGAAGAATTACCTCCGGTGACACCTAAATCATTCACGGCAAGCCGGCTTCAGAGCGCTGACTTCGGCCGCGCGACTGAAAGATTTCATTGAATCCTGAGCGCAGTATCAGCCTTGCAAATGGGTCACGGAGAATGGCCTCAGCTATGTCGCTAACTCTCGATCGTTGAGCGAGGCCCTTAAACCGCACGCGCTTTCGAGCGGCGGCGAATGGACCGAGGACTTTGCCCCATTGCGCTGGCGTCCGAATCCGCAGTACTACGACCCCCATGATGCCGAGCGGCTGCACCCCTGCTACGCTGAGATCGAAAGCCGCGGCGGCATCGGCATTGCTGTGCCGTAGCAAGTCGCTCGCGCCATGACCGCACAGAAACCCCCTCGTCAGCAGCGCACAATCTTCTCTGAATCGATGCCCTTGGTGGCGTTGCGCGTATCCACCACCAGCTGCGATTGCTCGACGATGGCCTTGAAGTCGTAACTGGAGTGATCGGTGACGATGACTACGGCGTCGTACTGGGCCAGATTGTCGAGCGGAGCGCTGCGTCATGTTCAGGTCGTAGTGGCGTCCGCGGCCGACGGTGGGAAAGTAGGGATCGTTGTAGGCGACGATTGCGCCCTTATCGCGCAGCAACTCGATAATGGTCAGCGAAGGAGACTCGCGCAGATCGTCGATGTCGCGCTTGTAGGCCAGTCCCAGGACCAGGATATTCGACGCCTTTGACGGACTTGCGCTGCTCGTTGAGCCCGGCGGCCAGGTTGCTCAAGGACGAAGTAGGGCATGGCCATATTGATTTCGCCGGCCAGCTCGATGAAGCGGGTGCGGAAGTCGAACTCCCGCGCCTTCCAGGAGAGATAAAAGGGATCGATGGGGATGCAGTGGCCGCCGAGGCCGGGGCCGGGATAAAAGGCCTGGAAGCCGAAGGGCTTGGTCTTGGCCGCGTCGATCACCTCGTGAATGTCGATGCCCATGCGCATGCACAACTGCTTCAGCTCGTTTACCAGGGCGATGTTGACGCAGCGGTAGATGTTCTCGAGCAGCTTGGTCATCTCGGCCGCCGCGGGGCTGCGAGACGGGAACAATGCGGCGGAAGATGGTGCCGTACAGGGCCGAGGCCAGCTCCACGGCTGCCGGCCCGCAGCCGCCCACCACTTTGGGAATATCGTGCCGGGCGACGGTGTCGTTGCCGGGGTCTTCGCGCTCCGG